>JANXMD010000577.1 GCA_025354845.1 Verrucomicrobiota bacterium
GGGGGCTCGATGGGCTCCCTACCGGCCGAGTGGAACTGGTGAGCAATCTGCGCCTTTTCGATGAACATGGTCTGAAGCTCACTCTGCTGGGACGCGGAGAAGGCAAGGCACCGTGCGATCAGGGCATGTCGCTCACCGCGGTCCGAACTTCCGGCGCGACGCTTCCTACTCTGATCCTTACCGGGGCCACGGAAGTGATCCTCCCGACGGACCTAGTCACCGAAGTCTCCGGCGACCGGGTGCGAAATGTTACCTGCACCACCCTCACCATCCCGGGCAGGGATCCGCTGCATCCCTCGCTGGATATTAAGACCACGAGATTCGAGGGAACCTTCCATCTTGGGGGGCCCAGTGGCCTGCTCGTCACCAACGCGGTGCTTACCGTCAACAATCTCGACAACTTGTTCGCACCAACGGTGACCGAACCGTTCGAGGTCAGCGTCGGCGGCACCCTTGCCATTCCCCAAGGCCCTGCGTTTACGCTCAAAGACGCAAAACTCTCCCTCACCGCCCGGGGGACACCTCCAAGGTTCACCCTTGGGGGAGTTGGCTACAGCGAAAATGAATTCCGTCTGGCTCAGAAGCTCCCAGTCCGCGTCTCTTCCGCCACCTTCCAATTCAAGGATCCCAGCAAACCCCTCGCGGACCTTTTCAAACCCGCCAATATCGACCTTCGCTTCAGCGGAATTGCGTCCATTCCCTCGTCCGAGAAGAAACTGTTTGAAGGAACGGTCACGGATCTCGAAGTCACGTTTACCGCCGACGGGAAACCGATACTCAAGGATGTGGATGGGTTCTCCCTGCTCATCAATGGGCTGAAACTGCCCCCGATCAGCGATATCGGCGGCGGCATGCTGGTGAGCGGATTGTCCAAGGTCATCGGCGCCAACGGCGGCCGTCCGGCACCCGCGGGTCTCTTCGATGGTGGAGATACGAGCGACCTGTTTTTTGCCGGCACCGCCGAAGGCAGCTATCAGGGGTATAAGCTCAAGCTCATCCTCGCCTTCCGAACCACCGGCATGATCGGTGCGTGCCTGGATGCGAATTTCGGCGCTGTGGGAATCCCGCTGGATGCCGGATACCTCGGCGGAGTCCTTCTCACGGGCGCAAGCGGCGGCATCGCGCTGGGAAGTGGGTTCACCGATCCCTGCGAATTCACCGCCTACATCGGACCCGACGGCAAACCGAAACCTGGGGTCACCGAACTCTTCAAAACCGGTCTGCCCTGGGACGAGCTCCAGAAGAAAATCGCGGACGCTGAGGCGGTCGCCGCGAAGTTCAAATCGATCGTAGGACCCAATTCCACCGGCGGCGGCGCGCGTCCGGCGGGCCTCGCCACCGGACGGACCACCAACGAATTCGGACTCCCCTGCCCCGGCGACTGTCCTCCGCCCACGGTCAACATTTTCTGCCAGCCGCATCCGGACCAGGAACGATTCCCGAAAATCATTATCGCGCGCTTTTCCTCGATCTCTGAGGAAACGCTCAACAGCTACGGCATCACCCGCGAGTGGATGACTTCGCAATTTCGCAACGGCAACAACTGGGCCACCGCCGTCGCAACCCGGGTCGCCGGTAACATCCGCACCCAGGTACTGTCCCTGACTCCGCTTCCCAGCGTCGAAGCGCTGGGACCGAGGGCGAGCGAGATCATGGCCGTGATCAACCAGGCTTCCGCCACCGTGGAAGCCTCCCTGATCCCGATCGTCATCGATACCGTAGCCAATCAATCCAACGCCAATGCGGCCTACGATGCCCTGGTTGCCGCCGCCTACCGAGGCGCGCCCTGTCCGGACATCACGCTCGCCGTCAGCGGCACTCTGTCCCACGCCACCGTTTCGAGTTTCCTGTCGGGCACGGTGGGCGCGGTCATCAGCAGTGCCGGCGTCGCTGGAATCAGCGGTCACGTCAATGTGCTAGGCGTTCCCGTGGGCAACGTGAAGGGCTTCGTCGCCGCCACCGACGAGCGCGCCAACCCCAATCCCACCTACTGCGCCGAGGGCACTCTCGAAGTCGGGCCGCTTTCGCTCGGCACCATGCGGGGCTCGTACGCCGTGCACGGTGCGGCCCTGGGACTCGCGAAAACATGGGTTCAACTCATCGGCTGCATCAGCGAATCGCTGTTCTTTGAAACCGTCCAACGCGTGGCACCCAGGGTGTCCCTGAGCGGAAAAAGCAAACTCCAGGTGGCCGCCTTATTGACCGTCAACGAACAACTGGGCGTCATCGCGACCCTGTATTCCCGGCCGGGCCTTCCGGGAGATTTGCGCGCCTGCGTTTCCACCGGGCTGGCCACGTTGATGGCGGAGGTCAATCCGGAGATCTTGTTCTGCGGTGAAGTCCAACCGCGCCTGTTCGGCTTCCCCTTGTCCACCGAGCTCGTGGCCGCGGGCATGCAAGTGACGAAAACCAACTACTCCGCCATCACAGCGGGATCTCCGACCCTGATGATCGCCACCGCGATGCGGGTCGCCGCCATCGCGGTGGGGGGCGGAATCGGCGCCGTCGCGACGGCGCCGTTGTCCGCGGCCTTATTTATTCAGGACCGCGCCAGTGTCGGATTCTCGTATTCCTATCCCGATCCTGCGGAACCATTCCTCGGAGGTATCAATGGGCGCTTTAACTCGCCAGCGGCAGTGGCGGGTTATCTCGATTCGACCCTGGATGCGTTCTTGGAAAACGCCACCTACTCGCTCGGCTATTCGCTCAGTCCGCTTGGTTTCAAGACCGTCGACACCCAGGCGCGGGTGATCTTCCCAAACCTGACCGCCCATCCCGCGCGCCCGGGCAGCGGGTGGGTCCGGCCGGAGAATCGCGGGCTCGGACTTCCGTCGCGACTCGATCTCATGCTCTCCGCCCTAACCAACCACCTGCCCAATTCCTCGCTGGGATTGCTCGCGGATCCCAAGTGGAAGGGTTCAGCGGCCGACCTCCGACTGGCATTCGCCTCGGGGTCTGCCGCACAGCAACAGGTGGCTGGGCTGAGTTTCGCGCGCGACTACTTCCCGCATGGCGGGGTGATCGGTGGCGGCTACATCCAGATGCCCCGTGCGCTGTACGAAGCGCCCCCGGCCGGATTCTACACCATCCTAGATCCCACCGAGGACCCGATCGCCCGATTGACCGCCGCCGCGGATTACCTGTCGAACTACATCCTTCAAACGCGTCAGGCGGGTGCGCTCGGGTTCTATGTCCCAGCGCCCAATCCGCCGTCATTCACCACGTCAACCGGCGCCGCGCTGACGCCGCGGGCGCTGCTGGATTCCATTCGCAATCTTCGCCCCGAGGACCCCCGATTCGGAGCGTTGTATCCTGGAGGCGAATTCTTCCTCCGCGGCTATCTGAACGGCCAACTGCTCGATGTCCCGCTGGTTCAGGCGACGCTGGAGGCGCGCCTCGCCGATACCACCTACGGCACCAACGCCTCGTTTCACGCGACCGGGAAAATCCCGGCCGGATCGTGGCTGGACGCCTTCGCACCTGGGGCGTCGTTGGACTTCGAATTGAAAGGGACGCCCCCAGAGACCATTGAATCCGCTTTCAGCAATCGCCTGGCACAAGTCCGCGCCACCTTGAACGGACCTCAAACCCCCGCTGCGGCGACTGCTGCCGTGAACGCGGTGATCACCGATCTCCAATCCAAATTGCCCAAGGTCAAACTGGAAGCCTCCCTGCCCCTGCAGATGCCGGCTCCGATTCGAGAGGTGCTCCAATTTGGTGGCGGCACCTGGCTCTACGCCTACTCCCCACGATTCGAGCCTGGATACTCCGCGAACACGACCAATCCGGTGGCCCGGGCCCGTCGAGATGGCGGACTCGCGATGCGCGGAGCTCTTAATTTCCAACTGAACGGAACCACTCTCGCCGCCATCGCCGACGGAGAATTGGAGGTCACTCCGGCGCCTCCGGGCCTTCCAAAACTCTCCGGTGTGTTTTCGGTTCCACGGGTCTCGGTGGGCACTCTCGCCCTCCGCGACGCGAGGCTCGAATTCACGAGCGGAGGCAGTCCGCGCTACGGCGTGAAGGGCAGCGTGAGTCCGTTGAGCTACGGCAGCGTCTTCCGCCTTGATCCGATCACTGGGACGGATTTGACCGCCTCCCTGGAGGTCTCCCGCTCCGGTGGAACGACGAGCGGGGCCCTTTCTCTGAGTCCGTCCCGGCTCCGGTTCGGAACCGCCAGCTATCTGATCCACGGCGGACGACGTACGAACGACTTCACCTTTTCCACCACCGGCCCCTGGAGCGCCGCTCTGGAGGTCACCAACCAGATTGAACTCAAGGTGGGCGCGATTGTTTTCCTGCGCATCGTTCCGACCGCTCTCGCCACTCCGGTGAGCGTGAGCGGGGTGGGACTGGGCTCGCTGGAATTCTCAGCGTCGCTCCGATCGGACGGCACATCGCTCAAGATCTTTCCAGACACTACCTTCGCCCAAACATTGGAAACCAAGCCAAACTCCACCGCCCACGTCACGGTGCGCAGCGACGGTACGTTCGAGCTCACCGGAACGCTGAATCGCGACCTCCTTCCCTTGGGGTTACCCGGACTGACCATCTCCACCGTGAAAGAGGGAGGAAGCATCCTGCTGAACCAAAATGGCCTTCGCGTGGACGGCCAACTCACCGGCGGACTGCTTACTCAAATCGGCGGCCCGAGTTTTGCGAGCAGCGGTCATTTCACGCTTCCGGCTTCGGGAATACCGACGGTCACTGCGGATGCCGCGTTGACTCTCCCCTCGTTCGGCACTCCGTTCCTCGCCTTGGAAGGCGACAATGGCGGCCCCATCAACGCCACGTTGTCGAGCAGCGGCCTGACGCTTACCGGGGCCCGACTCATCGCTCCCGGGTTGATGACCAACAGTGTTCCCGCGTTCACCATCGACACCCAAGGCAACTTCCTCCTGACCGTCGGACCGACCGGCAGCAGTTTTGGTGCGTGGAACTTCAGCTCGATGAGCTATCAGCTCCTTCGGTCCAACGGGGTTCTGGCGATCACCAACCTCAATGCCCAATCCGCCACTCCAGCGTTGAGCACCTCCGAGCATTGGAGCGGATTTGTCACCGGAACCGGAATCGTGGATCTTCGGGGTTCGCGAACGGACGGCCTCTTTGCAAACTACCCGATTTCCAGTCTGGATTTGGGAATCCGCCGTGGAGTCGGCGATGTCCGGTCGGCAATCCTCGCCAGCAAACCGCTCGCCTACTGGCGGCTGGGGGATTCGGGCAAGACTCCGGTCGCCGCGTCGGAAACCAGCTCCAAGGCGGATGGCGTGTACCAGGACGGATCCACCTACGGCGAGCCGGGCGCGCTCACCGGCGACGCCAATCGCTCAGTCCGCTTCAACGGCAAGGGAGGCCAGGTCATCGTGGGCAATGAGCAGTTCTTCGACGGCATTGGATCCGAGATCACTGTCGAGGCGTGGGTCAAGGTGAAAGCCTTCGACCGCACCTGGAACACGATCCTCGCGAAAGGCGATTCCAGTTGGCGCCTCCAGCGCAGCGGGGATACCGACTCCCTCGCCTTCGACACCGATGGGCTCAATCCCCCGTATCTGCCCGGAACGCGCGCCGTCAACGATGGCCAGTGGCACTACGTCGTGGCCAGCTACGACGGCCGGATCAAGTCCCTCTGGATCGACGGTCAACTCGACGCCTGGGTCGCCGCATCCGGCACCATTGCTCAAAACGACTTTCCTGTGGTTATCGGCAACAACGCCCAGACCGGCAGTCGGGACTGGAACGGGTGGATCGATGAAGTCGCCGTGTATTCGCACGCCCTAACACCGACTGAGCTGGCCACGCACCATCAGGCATCCGGTGGCCTCGAAGGAACGGCGTCGCTCACAATTCAGATACCCTTCCTCGCGCCCGTCACGCTGAGCGGCACGCTGGGCGCCAACGGCGGTCTCGGACTCGTCGCCGAACCGCCGGGCATCAACCTCGGTGGTTTCGCGCTCACCGAGCCCCGGCTCCAATTCTTTGCCACCGCGGGC
Organism: Verrucomicrobiota bacterium; assembly: GCA_025354845.1. Taxonomy (GTDB): domain Bacteria; phylum Verrucomicrobiota; class Verrucomicrobiia; order Limisphaerales; family UBA9464; genus CAIVQB01. The sequence continues at coordinate 5,991 of JANXMD010000577.1, forward strand.
TCACCCGCGTCCCTGCTGGTGGACGGGGCCTTCTCCTTTTCGGGCCTGCTTCCCACCAAGATGGTCGGAGGCATCACCCCCGGTGGCGTCGCGACCCTCACCGGCAGCGCCCCGGGCGGGACCCTTCTGGGATTCGGCTTCACCGACCTGACATTGCAACTCACGGGAACCGCCACCACGGGTTCGCTGGCCGTCGGCGGAAATCTTGGGGTTTCGGGGCTGGGAAATCTGGCCATGTCCGGAAGTGTCGCCGCGAACGGCGATTTGGCGCTGACCAATCGCATCACCTCCAGCACTTCCCTGTTCGGCTACCCCATTTCCAGAGGTGAATTCGTTCTCCGGCACGAGGGGCGGAACTACCGCACACTTGTCGCGGGCGATCCTTTTTTCCTGGGGGATCAAGGGGATGCTCCCTTGGGCTATTGGCGATTCGGCGAATCTGCAGGCACGACGGCGGCGGATTCCAAGAAATCGAGCGTATTAAACCCTGCGTTGCCCGGAACCTACGTCGGCGGGGTGACTCTGGGGCAGACCGGAGCGCTCCCTGGAGATGCCAACGGATCCGCCGGCTTCGACGGCGTCAACGACTACGTGGAGATCAACAACAAGGCGTCGTTCGACACGATTTCTACCGCGGTCACCGTGGAGGCCTGGGTCAAGACTGCCGGTTGGTCCAAAGCCTGGGAGGCTCTCGTCACCAAGGGCGATTCCAGTTGGCGGCTCAGTCGGTACAGCAATACCCGGCAGGTCTCCTTCGACACCACCAGTTCGATCGCAGCGAACGGAAGTCAAAGCCTGGCTGGTATCAGCATCATCGACGACAATCGCTGGCACCACGTCGTGGGTGTGTACGACGGCGTGGCGAAGTACCTCTATGTGGACGGTATCTTGGAGGCGTTCACGCCCTATCGCGAACAGATTGCGCAAAACACCTTTGCCGTCCGGATCGGAGAAAACGCCCAGGCCACCGGGCGCTATTTCAAAGGACAGATCGACGAGGTTGTCATCTACACCAAAGCCCTCACACCGCTACAGATTCTCACCCACTACCGCGCCGGGGGCGGCAGCGGGCTCAACGCCGGACTTCGCTACGAGATCCCGGGATTGGGCGGCGTCGATTTGACTGGCGTCCTGCAGCCCTCGGGAGCGCTCAGCGTTCAAACCTCAGGAGCCTTCATCCCGCTCACCGGATTCAATCTGGGAACGGCGGCGATGTCGGTCATCCGTACATCCGGTGGATCAGTCAACGCCGTGCTCGGAGGCACCGTTTCCACACCGCTGGGAACGGTGTACGTCGCGGGAACGCTGCCCAGCAACGGAAGCTACACGCTGGAAACCTCCGCGAATGGCAGTCTGACGGTCGGCGATCGAACCCTCACCTACAGCGTGCCGGCAAAATTAACCAAGTCAGGGTTTGAGTCCACGGGCACCCTGGCCTTTGGGAAGTTTGGATTCGCCGGAACCGCCAAAGTCAGCACCGGCGGTACCGTGACGTTCGGGGGGAGCACCTCCGGCACCACCGACAAAAAACCCTTCGGCCTCAAGCTCAATGGAACTCCGGGTCACCCCTATGCCTGGCTCGATTGGAATGCGGCGGCCAGCTACGACGGTTCGAGTCACACCATCAAGGCCACGGTCGGCGGCAACATAACCATCGAGTACGAAGGTCCTCCCAACGTCTACAAACAGGACGTGGTCAGCTTTCCCACAGCGAACCTTCAGGTCGGCGGGAACATCACGGTGACGCCCGGAAAGAACTACCTCGACATCGTCCATAACGTCCAGGTTCCCAGCTTTAGCTTCACCCTGCCGTTCCCGTGAGGTTTGGGTCCCCGTAGCCGACGAGGGAACAAGGCGAATCCCCGCTCGATCAAGGGCGAACGGCCCAGCACAACGCATCCAGCCCCGTCGGGGGCGGCATCCTTGTAGCGTCATTTTTCACTGCAGGCCAGAGCCCCAGCGGGGCGACATCCTCAGGCCGATGCCGCGCCTAAGGAGCTGGCGGATTCGTTGTGTATGCCGTTCTACAACGATGCTGCGCCCACGGCGCTGTGGTGGTTATCTGCGGGACTAAAACCAGGGCGTGTTCGACTCGAAAACTGTGCGTGGATTCAACCGTCTCGTTCTTTCGCGTCAGGTTGCCACCAAGAGCGGCAGAGGACTGCCGCACGCCAAGACCTGCGGACTTTCTCATAGAATTTCGGGCTTTTCACCCCCAGCGATCGAGGGCTAACGGCCCAGCACAACTCTAGGCTCGGGCTCAAGCCCCAGGCTAGAGTTGTGGCGGGCCGTTGGCCTTGGGGGGCGAGTCCAAGGTCCAAAGTCCAAGGCCCAAGGTCCAAGGCCCAAAGTCCAAGGCCAAGGTCTAAGGTCGGTCGGTCGGTTTGACAGACTCGGCGGCTTCTACCGATGATCCTTGGCATGAAGGATTATTTCGAACGACGGATCCATTGGTTCCCGTGCGGATGGCGCCTCGGCTTGATGATACTCCTCGCAAGCGTGCGCGCCGGGGCCCAGGTCACCGATGCTCAGATAGAGTCGGCCGCACGCCTTCAAGGGCTCGAACTCAGCGAGCCGGAACGGACTCAGGTCCGGGTTTCGCTGGAGGAACGGCTCAAGACTCTGGGAAAACTCCACCAGATCTCCTTCCCCAATTCTTTGGACTCGGCGCTCGTGTTTGATCCCCGCCCTCCGGGCTTCACCATGCCCCCCGTCACACGCCGGCAGCTCTGGTCGCCACCGCGGTCGGTCCGTCGTCCACGCGATGCCGCGGACCTCGCCTGGATGCCGGTGAGCGAATTGGCCGCTCTGATTCGCTCACGGCAGGTCACCTCCGAGGAGCTCACCCGGTTGTCTCTGGATCGGCTCAAACAATACGGTCCGTCACTTCACTGCGTCATTGCACTCACTGGGGAGCGCGCACTGGTGTCCGCACGGAAGGCGGATGCTGAGATCCGATCCGGGCACTGGCGCGGGCCGCTGCACGGCATTCCCTACGGAGCCAAGGACCTCCTGGACACCCGAGGCATCGCCACCACCTGGGGAATCTCCCTAAACACCAACCGGATTCCCGAAGTGGATGCGACGGTGATCCGAAAACTCGACGAGGCGGGAGCGGTGCTGGTAGCCAAACTCAGTCTCGGAGAGCTGGCGATGGGCGACGTGTGGTTCGGCGGCACGACGCGGAATCCTTGGAAGCCCGAACAGGGGTCCAGCGGATCGTCAGCAGGGTCCGCGTCCGCAGTCGCGGCAGGTCTGGTACCCTTCGCGATCGGATCGGAAACCCTGGGCTCCATCGTCTCGCCGTCCACCCGATGTGCGGTGACGGGACTGCGACCGAGCTTTGGTCGGGTCAGTCGAACCGGGGCCATGACCCTCTGCGCGTCGATGGACAAGCTCGGCCCGATCGCCCGGACTGTTGAGGATTGCGCCCTCGTCTTCGACGCGATCCGCGGGCCTGGCGGAACGGACCGCACCGTCGTCAATGCCGGGTTCGCCTATCCCAGCAAACGCCCGCTCAAATCGTTACGCGTCGGCTACGTCACCAATCATTTTGAAAAAGCTGGGGCCGAATCCGCAGGACGACGCGCCGCACTCGAAAGCCTTCGCAGCCTAGGCGTGCGCCTGACTCCGGTCACGCTTCCGAAATACCCGACCGACACCCTCTTCCTCATTCTCAACGCCGAGGCCGCTGCGTCGTTCGACGAGTTGACCCGCTCACATCAGGATCGGCTCCTGGTTCAACAGGGCGACGGCGCCTGGCCCAATGACTTCCGAAGCGCCCGATTCATCAGCGCTGTGGACTACCTGCAGGCGAATCGCCTTCGAACCCGATTGATTGAGGACATGACGCGTTTGTTCCGCGAAATCGACGTCCTGGTCGCCCCTCCTTTTGAGGGTCCTCTTTTGGTTTTCAGTAATTTCTCGGGCCATCCCACCGTCGTGCTTCCGTCCGGAGATCCGTCTCGAGAATCCGATGTCAGCCTTTCGTTCACCGGCGCGTTGTACGGGGAATCGGAAATCCTCGCCCTGGCCCAGGCCTATCAAACGGCCACGCCTTGGAGTCGATTGCGACCCGATCTCCGAGCGATCGGCGTCTCGAAATAATCCAGCGAACCCCGCATACGGTCAGTTATCGGAGCCACCTTCAGGGGAGCGACGACCACACCTCGGGATGCGGCTGGTTGTCCACGTTCCACCGACGAACCAAGTCCGACGTCTTCTGAAAGAACAGTCTGGGAATGGATTCCGACTCCGTGTGGCCATCACAGAACAGGACATTGATCCGACCGGAATGGCGTTTCCGGGCCACGCTAGGTTGCCCCCACGCCCCGATATAGTCGCCTTGGGCCGACGTCAGCCGCCCCAGCAATTCTCCTTCAATCAGAAGCCCGGCTGGGTTCAACACGGGAACACCGGACGCCGTGCTTGCCTGCTTAACCGCGAGAAAACCATCTCCGGCAGCAATCAGGTCTGCGGGACTACGAACGGAGTCGTCCCGCACCGGAAAGTGTCGGGGAAACTCGCCCAAAAACTCGGGATCGGACCAAGTTCCCGCCAGTCCCACCCCACCCACTCCCAGGGCGTTGTAGCCATAGCTCGGCGTCAACACCCCCACGGGAATTCGATGGGTGGGACACTGAAACGCACCCCCTGGCCCCACGCTGCCCGCGATGGTGGCCGACTCCTTCGTCTGCACCGTTGGATTCACCAGGATACGATTCAAGTAGTCGTACCATAGGCTGACCGGTGCACCGGGTTGCGTCGCAAACCCGCTGTTCAACGGCGGATAGCTTCGGTGTTCGGAGACGTACATCACCAACGCCAGCCCTTGTTGACGGAGATTGTTCCGACACGTCGTCGCCTGCGCCGCCGCCTTGGCGCGTGCCAATGCGGGAAGCAACATCGCCGCGAGAATTGCAATGATGGCAATCACCACCAGGAGCTCGATCAGGGTGAAACCCCGAACGCCTGTCGATGGGGACGAAACAGGATGGATCTGTCGATTCATCGCGGCCACGGCGATCGTTACTTTCCCAAAGAGACGCTCCACACCGTGCCCGAAAACTCGTCACGTTGCAAACGTCATGGCTGCCGGGTCCGCCGGCTCGAACGGCCGGATGGCGCGGGTAAACTCGGGAAGACGCCAGACTGGCTGTGTGCGCGATGCAGCTTCCAGTTCGCTTGAAAGCGGGCCGCGAGGTCGGGGTCGTGGATCACCAACACGTTCTCCGCGTTGTGATGCTCCGCGGCGGTCGTGAAGTTGAAGGAACCGGTCACCACCACGGAATCGTCGATCACCATCACCTTGTTGTGCGCGATGGAATGCTCGCGATCCAGGAACCACGGCACGCCCGCCTTGACGAGGATTTCCATCGCGGCATGGGGCTCCTGGACAATCCCCTGGTCGAAGAGCACGACGACCTCGACCCCACGCTTCGACGCCTCGGTCAGCGCGCGGGCGATGGGTTGGGAGGTGAACGAAAACGCCTGCACATGAACCGAGCGTGAGGCCTTTCGCACTTCACGCACGATGGCATCCGTGCAGCCGCCTTCCGGCGAAAAGAAGACCTCCGTGGTTCCCGCTGCCCGGAGCAACACCGTCACCATCAGTGCGGCAATGCAAACCAGCAGCGAACGGGGAAAAACGGAGGAAAGGGGCATGCCGTGCTCTACCAGCCCGGAGAGCCGGGAGCAAATGCCAGAGCTGGGAAACGGGAAAACCGGCCGAAGGATCCTCATCGTGAGGGAACTTGGCGACCCTACCGGGATTCGAACCCGGGTCCCCGCCGTGAAAGGGCGGTGTCCTAACCGCTGGACGATAGGGTCTCTGCAAGTGTCGCCCAATCCGGGGCAACTCGGTTCAGCTGGTGGGTTGGCAGGGATTTGAACCCTGGACCAACGGCTTAAAAGGCCGCTGCTCTACCGCTGAGCTACCAACCCGCGCAGCGCGGGGGCGCAAAATACTGTCCAACTCCACCACTGCAAGACGTATTTACGGAAACCAGCCCATCGAGAGCCAGCGCGTTTTTCAAAAAGTCTGCGTTTGAGCCCAAAACACGGCGTTTTGATCAGCTTCGGCGCGGACGGATGAGAATGACCTTTTTGTCGCTTCCTTCCACTTCCACGCTGTGGGTTTCCACATCCGGATCCTCCTTAAGCGTCTGGTGAACGACGCGCCGATCGAAAGCATTCATTGGCTCCAGCTCGGTGATGTCACCCCAACGACGCACCTTTTCGGCAGCCTCCTTGGCGCGTTTGACCAACTGCTCCTTCGCCTGCTGACGGTAGCCACCGACGTCGAGGATGATGTGGGGGACCTTGGTGTCGCCCTTGAAGACCAGGCGGTTCACCATGAACTGCAGATCTCCCAACGTTTGCCCGGCGCGGCCGATGAGGCGGCCGGGATCTTCGGTCTCGATATCGAGCAGAATCTGGTCCTCCACCTCGCGCGAGGCGACGGTGGCGGTGAAGCCCATATGCTGCAGCAGCTGTTCCAGGGTGGCCTTGGGGTCCATGTTCGGAAAAGGAATCGGGACTAGGGTGCGCCTCAGGTCGAGCGGAGGGCAACGGTTGTTTCAACGCGCACGGGCAGGTGTCCCCGCGCCGGGGCCTACGGGACCGGGCTTCGCGTCATTCATCTTGGTGTACTTGGTCTGCAGAACGCTGATGAGGTTCTGGATCGTCCAATAAAGAGTGAGACCGGAGCTGTAGTTGTAGAGGAAGGCGACGAAGAACACCGGCATGTACTTCATCATTTTCTGCTGCGCGGGATCCATCTGCGGCGACGGCGGAGTGAGGCTCGCGAGGTAGAGCGAGGTCATGCCCATCAGGATCGGGAAGAGGTTGAACGGAAGTCCGACGCCAGCGACGCCGAGGAAGGGCACGAAGCCCAATCCTGGAATGACGAACAGGGTGTCGGGCTGGGAGAGATCCGTCGCCCACAGGAAACTCTCGCCCCGGAGTTCAATCGCGGTTCGAAGCATGAAGAAGAAGCCGATGAACACCGGAAACTGGATCAGCATCGGCAGACATCCGGCAGCCGGATTCACCTTGTGCTCCTTCATCACGGCCAGCGTTTTTTCGTTCAGCTTCTGGGCGTTGTCCTTGTACTTCTCGCGGATCGCCTGGAGCTGCGGCTGGATGGCCTGCATGCGCTTCATCGAGCGAGTGCTGGCGGCGGTCAGCGGCCAGAAAAGGCCTTTGATGATCATCGTGATCACCACGATGGACCATCCGTACGACGGGATGAACTGGTGGATGCCATTGAGGCTGAGCAGAAGCATCTTCGCGAAGAACCCGGAGAACCCGGTGAAGTCCATGACCAGCTCCTGCTGATGATCGAGACGGGAGAGGGTGAAGTACTCCTTGGGACCGGCGTAAACCGTGTACCGGTGCTCCTCCGACTTGCCCGGGGCAATCGTTGTAGCGGCGTACACCAGCGCGGTCTGGTAGGTCTGCGGACGCGCATTGAGCTGTCCGTCGGCGGCAAGCTGCTCGCGGGAAGGAGGCGTGAGCGGGAAATTGCGGACGACCAAGCGATCTGCAGGACGCTCGGGCACCGCGATGAGAGTGAAAAACCGATTGTGCACCGCAGCCCAAACCACGTTGGTATTACCCGTGGTGATCTCCGTGATGGGGTCTCCGGAGAAGAACACGAACTTGCGATTCGAGAAGCGAGTGGCCTCGATGTGCTCGCTGCGTTCGCCGTTGTACCAATACGCACCGGTGGTGTCGCCGGTCTCGTGCGGGTCCATGGGTGAGCCGGTGCCAATCACCAATTCCCGCTGCGGCACCGTCACCGGTTGGGTTCCGGGGTTTTCCAGACGGACCGTGGCGGTGAACTCGTAGTTCGTGGACAGAGTGAAGTCCTTCACCACCCGGACGCCGCTGCGAAGCATCTTTTCGGCGCGCACCCCGCTGGGAGTTCTCGAAACGACATAGGTTTCGTCCGCCGACTCGCCCGGTGGATTGAAAAAGGCAAATGCAGGCAGGAAGGCAGGCCGATTCAGCACCGCGAGCCCGGAATCATTTTCGGCCGACTTCTTCTTGCCAGCCTTGGCGGGGTAGTCCTTCAGCTCAACAAACTTCAAGCCGCCGCCCTCGGAAGTGAACACCGCACGAACCTTGGCGTTTTCCAAGAGAACGGTCTGCTCGGTCGCGGAGTTGCGGAGCGACGGTACCGCCCGCGGGATGACTTGCGGCACTGCCTCCCCGCCGGGCGCCGGCGTGGAAGCGGAAGTAGAAGTAGAAGTTGAAACAGCGGTCGCTGTTGTCGAGGCGGCCGGGCGGTTGGTCGACGCCGCCGGCCGGTTCGGATCCGGTTTCACCAGGACGTTGTTGACCAGGTAAACCCAGCCCAGGAACAACCCGAGCGAAACACCGATGATGCTGATGCCTTTGCGATCCATGTGTGAATCAGGAAGAGGGGAACGTCACCGCAGCGTGCGGAGTCGGGGGAAGAACAGGAGGAACGGGGTCATAACCAAAGCCCCCCCAGGGATGGCATCGGCACAAACGCCGAACCGAAAGTAAGGAACCACTCCCCGTGCCGTGAACGCGCAGCGCCTCTGCGGCATACGCGGAACAGGTGGGCGTGAACCGACATGAGGGTGCCGGGCCGAACAATGCCACCTGTGCCGGGATCCAAAATCGCCGGTAGGCGCCGATCAGCCCGAGGAGAACATGTTTTGCGGGACTCACACGGTGGGAGAACTCTCCGGAGGGGTAACCCCGGATTCGATCGACTCGGAAGGCACGGGAGCCTTATCGGACTGAAGCAATCCGACGCGCAACAGGGCGGCCAGATAGTCGCGCTCCACCGCGCCCGCTGAACGAGGGGCGATGGAGGGACGGGCCACAAGCACCAAGTCCACCGGCGCAGTCAGCCGATGCTGATGGCGCCGAAATGCCTCACGCAGGAGCCGACGAGCTCGCGAACGGACTACCGCAGGTCCAATCCGGCTGCTAGTGACCACCCCAAGACGGGATACCGTCCGGGACACGGACGGCGCCCAATTGAGAATGAGACACCCCTGAACCCAACGCCGTCCGTCCGACTTGAGGCGGGAAAACTCCCGCGACGCTCGGAGCCGGCGGTCGCGACCAAACCCGAAACGGTGTCGCGGCGCGGAGCCCATGGAGGGATTAGACCGGGGTCAGGCGCTTGCGGCCGATGCGACGGCGGTTGGAGAGAATGCCGCGACCGCTCTTGGTCTTCATGCGGGCGCGGAAGCCGTGCTGACGCACCCGGCGGATCTTCGAAGGTTGATACTGGCGTTTCATGTGTTCATCCCGATCCCGACAGGAGCGGAGCGGGAAAAGCTACCGGTTTGAGATTTCACGTCAATGCTCCCGTGAAACGAATTCGCAGCACCCGATTCCAAGCCCGCAGGCTCACTCACGCCTAGGCCTTTCCCCGGGTTCCAAGGCCGACGATGTCGATCAGGGCCTTCTGAAGGATCATCGCCTCGTCCAATCCGCTGCTCACCAACTGGACGTTGGCCTGCAACAGCACCGACATGGCTCGAATCAATTCGGCCAGCTCGTAGTTGTCGGTCTGCCGCATGGCCTGGAAAAGCACGAAGGGATGGGACGCGAGCGGATTGAACCGGCGGTCGTCCGGAAGCGCCGAGGTAGGAACCCGCTCGAGCTGGGATTTGAAGGAGTTGTAATCACGAACCGGTTTCAGGATGCCCCGGTTGCG
>JANXMD010000617.1 GCA_025354845.1 Verrucomicrobiota bacterium
CCGGGCGGCTGGATGAGCACCACCGTTTCCACGTCCCAGAGCACCAGCAGGAACACGGCATACCACGCGGCCGCCACCGGCCCGCGCAGTTGCGGCCATTCGACGGTGCGGAAGACCCGCCACTCGCTGGCGCCGGCGAGACGTGCGGCGTCGGATTGATTGCGATCCAGCGTGCGTCGCGCCTCGGCCAAAAGCGTCCAGGCCGGCGCAAAATAGCGAAGCCCAACGGCGGTCACGAGAATGCCAAAACTCTGAGTCAGCGGGGACGCCCATCGCGAGCCGAACAGGTGAAGCAATCCGACGCCCTCGAACACTCCCGGAAGCAGGAAAAGGATCCATCCGACGAAAAGAAGCAGGCGCGGTACGACCGACCGTTCCGCGAGTCGGTGACTCAGGAACACTCCCAACATCGCAATGCCCGTCGCCGAAAGCAGCGCGACCCGGATCGACTGCCCCGTCGCCATCCCACCGGCGGCGAGGGCGCCCGGAAGTTCACTCCAAGTTCGCGGGCTGGAGACGAGTTGAATCAGCGGGAAACCCAACGCCAGCGTCAGCCAGCACCCCGTGAACACGGCGGCTCCGCGTCCAAGACTTAAACCGAACATCGATCGAAACGGAATCGGATCCTGCGAAGCGGTGTCTCGATACCACGCGACCGCATGACGGCGCAGCCAAAGGAGCAGAACGGGCGGAAGCAGGAGCAGCGGCCAGGATCCAGCGAGTGCTCCTGGCAGATCGAACTGGGTGTTGAAGCGGATCCAGAATTCCTCGGTAAACACGCGGACCTGGAACAGCGTGGGCACGGTAAAATTGGCGAGTGCCAGCGCGAGCGTCACGGAGAGCGCCACTCGCAACTCCCCGGAGACTGCGGGCAGCAGCACCCGTCGGAGCGCGGTCCAGCCACGTCCATCGGCGGCGGCCTCCATCGGTCCCGGCTGAAGGCGACTCCAGCCCGCGAGCACTAGGAACAACGTGATCGGCCACAACGCCGTCGCGAGCACCAGTGCCACGATTGGCAAGGTCCACAAGGCAACCCATTCCGGCGCCCCGGACGCCCGCGGACCCGCGGTGAGTTCAAGCCAGGCATTCGCGGGGAGGAACGGTGGCAAGGCCAGGCACAGCCCGCCGCCGAACAAGATGGCGGGACGCCACCGGGGATGCGCCGTCGCCGTCATCGCCGCCGAAACGCCGGCCACCGCCGACAACGCGGATGTCGCCAGGCCCACCCCCATCGAATTGAGCAAAAGGGTGGCGTTCATGGCCGGAAGAGCCTCTGGAGTTTTGAGGCCGTGCGGTCCAGATCGAGCAGGATCGGAGCCCACTCTGGATGGAGGGCCTGGGGATCGAGTCCAACCGTCTCCAGCGCCCCTGCAGTCTCCAATCGACGCACCACCGATGCCTGCTGCAGATAAACGAAAAGCTTCTCGGCCGCCTCGGGATGCGGGCATTCCCGGATCACGGCCACGGTGTTTGGCAGGACCATCAGGTCCGTCACACCCTGGGCCATGGCCACGTTCAAGCCTTCGCGCTGGCCGGCGGTGATGTCATCCGAATCGGTCAGCCCAATCCACGCCTCACCGCGGGCAACGCGACGCACCACTAGCGAATTTCCCTCCTCCAGGAACGGCCGATTGTCCGCCAGCGCCCGACACCACGACTGCCAACGGGCCTCGCCCCAACCCTGTCGGAGGGCCATGAAGTGGGTGGCGGTGCTGCCGAATGCCGGAAAGGCAATCGCGACCCGTCCACGCCATGCGGCGTTGGTGAGCTCGGATACGGCACGCGGGAGCTGGGCCGAAGCCACACGCTGCGGATTGTACACGATGCGGCGCGACCGCTGACCAAACGCCGCCCACGCATTCGTCTCCCGGAATATTCCGGCACCGGCCAGCTGGCGGCAGCGCAGTTCCTCGTTACCCCAGTACACGTCGGCCACCGGATTGCGTCGCTCGGCGATCAACCGGTTGGCGAGCCCCACGGTCTTCACCGCCTCGCTGTCAAACACGGGCAAGACGCGAATTCCAGTCGCCTTGCGGAAGTCCTCCAGGATCGGCTCGGCGAAAACCTGATCCTGCGCACAGTACAAATGCACCACCGCACCCGGTGCCGCGGCGACACCCGGTGCCAGGATCAGCGCCAGCAACCACCAGACCCGGTCGAGTCCTCGACCGAGGCGGCGCACCAGACTGGAGACGACGGGGTTCAAGCGCGCGGATCGGCGATGCACGAGTTGAGGACCATCGGGAAGACAAACAGCAGGGTCGAGAGTCCCCAACCCCACCCGCAGACCCGGTTCAACCAGCGGAGGCGAAGGTTGCGGAATAGCAATCCGGCACCGAGAAAGGCGACCATGCCAAACCCAGCGCCATACCAGAGAAACACCGCCACCCGGTACCACAACGGCGCCGTCTGGGTGAATGCTTGCGAGTGAAAGTTCACGCGGTCCTCCGATGGAACCACCACCACTCGGCCAGGAGCACCGCGAGGGCCACGAGAGCGAATTCGCGCCAGTACTCCAGATTGGCGCGAAGGGTGCGCGTTCCAGCAACCGTGCCTCCGCGGCCCAGACTCAGCTCCTTCTGCGGCGTCAGATTGCTCTCCCGGAGGTCCAGAAGATTGGCGCAAAACTCCACCTGATTGGTGCCGAACTGCACCCGATACACGCCCTGCCGGCTGGTTTCGCCAAAGACGATTTCGCGCGCGTTGGCCCCGAGGGGAACGATGCGAACGCGATTTCCCGGTCCGGTCACCTTAGCTTCAGTCACCGGCGACGCCAGATCCCCCAGTGGCATTCGGAAGGCATCACCGGCATGGATCTGAAATAGTTCTGAACTGGCGGTCACCGGGTTCAGCCACTCGATGGAGTTGGCGATGAAGATGGGGAAGCTGATGCGCAACGGCCACGTGCTCTGAAGGGTGTCAAACCCGATCCAGACGACCCGCTGGCGACCGAACTCACCGGCCAACACCAGCGGCGCGGACGGGGAATCCACCAACGAGACGGCCCACTGCGGTGTCTTCACGGCCAGGCTCGCGGCCACTTGGACCGTGTCGAGACTCACAAAACGCAGAAGCGGATGGGTGTTTCGCCAGTCCACGATCGGGGGGGCTTCGATCTCACTTAGACCGCCCGGAAACCAGTTGGTGTTTCCCACGTGGATCGCCAGCACGTTGCCGGTGGGCCAAACCGTCGGGGCGACATCATCCAGGACGAAAACATCCGCGCGCGGGAGCGGGTTGTTGAGATCGGTTGCCGTGGACACTTCGACATTCGGCCCCGCCGCGGCGAGCGCGCGTTCGAGAAAGCGGTTCCCCCGACTTACCAACACCACCCGCACCGGCTCGGGCAGGGCGCTTGCAAGGCTGGCCTGGTTGTCCGCTGCGAGATCATCCAGAATGCCGAGTCGGACCGTGAAGATTCCCTTGCGGACCTGCGGCGCTGAAAAGACCACCGGGGTCAGGTTGGTCGGGCCCACCGAAATCGCCTTCGACTCGATCAACTGTCCGTCGAACAACAACTCCAGCGTGGACTCCAGCGTCTCACCGGAGGCATTAGCCACGCTGGCGAACACCGCGCGTTGCTTCGGATCCTCGGGATTGGGTTTCACGTCCATCGACACCACGCCGAGGTTGCGCGAGCGAATGCCAACCGGGTGATACACCAGCCGAAGATCCTTGGATTCAAACTCCGACAGATCGACACCGGCGCCATCAGAAAACAGGTGAATCTCCGCACCCGGCTTGTCGCGGGTGAGGGTTTCGGCGACCCGCAGGGCTTCGGTCAACCGGGTTGACGAGTCGGTCACTTCGGCCGCCTG
>JANXMD010000645.1 GCA_025354845.1 Verrucomicrobiota bacterium
TTGACCGTCACCTGGCGGTCAACCTGCCCGACGTGCGGGGACGCGAGGCGATCCTCAAGGTTCACGCCAAGAACGTGAAACTGGACGGCGCCGCCGACCTTTCGGTGATCGCCCGTGGCACCCCGGGGTTCTCCGGCGCCGAGCTGGCCAATCTGCTCAACGAAGCCGCGCTCATCGCCGCCCGCCAGAACCGCAAAGCCATTGGCATGGCGGAGTTGGAAGAGGCCCGCGACAAGGTCCGCTGGGGCCGCGAACGCCGCAGTTTGGCCATGTCCGACGAGGAAAAGCGCGGGACCGCTTGGCATGAAGCCGGACACGCGCTGGTGAACGTCCTGCTGGAACACACCCACCCCCTTCACAAAGTCACCATCATTCCCCGTGGCCAGTCGCTCGGCTCCACCATGTGGCTTCCCAAGGACGACCTACTTAGCCGGAAGCGCAAGGAACTTCAGGACCTCATCGCCGTGACCATGGCGGGGCGCATTGCGGAGGAGCTGATCACGAATGACATCTCCACCGGTGCCGCTGGCGACATCCAGCAAGCCACCGCGATGGCGAAGGCGATGGTCTGCAATTACGGAATGAGCGACAAGCTGGGCATGATCCAGTACGGCGACTCCAACGAGTACGTCTTCCTCGGACGCGACATGATGCGCTCCAAGGACTACAGCGAATCGACCGCACAACTGATCGACACTGAAATCAAGCGACTCATCGACGACGGCTACAACGCTGCCAAACGCATCATCGAGACGCATCGGGACAAGCTGGAGCTCATTGCGAAGGCGCTCCTCGACCACGAGACGCTGGACGGCACGCAGGTGAGCGACATCGTCAAGACCGGTCATTACACGCCGCCCCCCGAAAAAGTGGGCACGATCGACCCGCCTTCGGGGGCTCAGGCCGCAACGCCGTTGCCCGAGGTCGTCAAGCCCGTGCCCCCCAAGCTGCCGGGCTTTGGTTCGGCCGCTCCCGCGGCAGCGTGATCGAGGTTCTTTCTTCGACGTTGCATCCAATCGACGTGGCCTGTCGTTGACCGGTCCTCAGTCGTCCTACACGCTCGGGATCTCCGATGGTCATTGCCCCGTCCCTCCTCGCGGCCGATTTTGGCCGCCTCGAACATGAAGCCCGTCGTGCGGATCGCTCCGGTGCGGAGTGGCTGCATCTCGACATCATGGACGGCCACTTCGTTCCCAACATCAGCTTCGGTCCGGATGTCGTCCGGGTAGTCCGTCCCCATTTCTCCCGCGAGCTCGACGTCCATCTGATGTGCAGCCGGCCGGAGATCCTTCTGGAAGCGTTTGCCAAGGCCGGCGCCGACCGCATCACGGTGCACATAGAACTGGGTGAACAGGTCACGCCGCTGCTTTGGAAGATCCGTTCCCTCGGCAAGAAAGTGGGCCTGGCAATCAACCCGCCCACCCACATCGCCGCAGTGAAGCCGTATCTCCCACAGATCGACCTGCTGTTGATCATGACGGTGAACCCGGGATTCGGTGGTCAGCCGTTCATTGAGGAATGCGTGCCCAAAATCCAACAGGGCGCCGTCTGGCGAAAGGAACTCGGTCTCGACTACCGGATTGAGGTGGATGGAGGCGTGACGCTCGACACGGTGACTGAATGCGCCCGTGCGGGTGCCGATACCTTCGTGGCGGGCACCGCGCTCTTTCGCCACCGGAATCTCGGCGCCGCGGTACGCAAGATGCGCCTCCTGGCGGCTCGTGCGGCACGTGAGTTGATCTGACCGTCGCCGCCGTATCCGCCTGACGCGGTTCGGCATACCCCCCGGGTTCATGGTTCCCGCGCTGCTCGCCACCTTCCTGTTCGCGACTTCCTCGGTTGCGGCTCGACGCTCGATCCATCACCTGGGACCAGCAAACGCCAGTCTGGTCCGGATCCTTCTCGCCGCTTCGGTCCTCGGCATCTATTCCCACATCTGGGGCAGCGGACTCCGCGGCCCTGCCCTGCCCTGGTTTGTGGTGAGCGGGTTGATTGGATTTGGGATCTGCGACACGGCCCTTTTTCTCGCCCTTCCACTGCTCGGCGCCCAGCTCGCCTCCCTCATGGTCCAGTGCCTCGCGGCGCCGATTGCAGCCCTCATGGAATGGGCGTGGCTGGGAACTCGAATCGACGGCGACAAGCTGTGCGGAGGTGCCTTGATCCTGATGGGTGTCGCCTTTGCCCTACTCCCTCGGCGGGGGACGAATCCGCATCCACCACTAACCACCAAGGCCATCCTGCTTGGGGTCGTCGCCGCTGCAGGTCAGGGCATCGGCGCAGTGCTCAGCCGGCACGGTCAACTCCTCGCGCGCGATGTCGGGCAACCCATCGACGGACTATCGGTGGCCTATCAACGCATCCTCGCCGGCGTCGCCTTCACGCTGGCTTGGTGGGTTTGGCAGCGTTCCCGAGACGCCACCCGTCGCAGCGGTCCGGCTCCTGCCTTGCCCTGGGGACGCGCCTGGCCTTGGGTGGTGGTCAATGGCCTGAGTGGCCCCTGCCTCGGCGTGGCCTGCTATCAGTGGGCATTCCAGAACCATCCCACGGGTGTCGTGATGTCCATCACCGCGCTGACCCCGTTGGTGGTGATCCCGCTGGCCTGGGGTATTGAGGGGGTCAAGCCGACCGTTCGCGGCGTCGCCGGCGGAATTCTCGCGGTATTCGGCGTGATCTGGATGGCCCTCCATCGGTGATCCAACGTCAAAAAGACTTTCGGCCCCTCCCCCACCACCCCTAGGTTCCCCTCATGCGCAAGCGCCGCGAGGCTCGGGAACGGGCCCTTCAGTTTCTCTTTCAGCACGATTTGAATCCGCCGGAAAATCTCCAGGTGGCGCTGGATCATTTTTGGGAGACCACTCGTCTCAACTCCCACATGGAGAGCCACCCCGGCCCCACTTGGGGAACGTTGGTCGAGGTGCCGCCTCCCACCTCCGATGAGCTCGCCACCCGGATGTTTGCCGACGCCCTTATCAAAGGGGCGATCGAACACCGGGACGACGTGGACACCACGATCCGCAAGTACGCCAAGAATTGGGATCTCCACCGCATCGCCGTGGTGGACCGCA
>JANXMD010000654.1 GCA_025354845.1 Verrucomicrobiota bacterium
CGCGGAACGGTTCCGCGGTGAAGGCATCGACGACGCAGATCGGCACGCTCATATCGGCGCAGCTTCCGGACGCGCGGCGGGGCTTCCAAGTGGGAAGTGATCCCGGTGTGCTGGCATCGCCTGCCGATTGACTTGGGGGCGCCGCTCCATAACGTCCGCGCATGCCTCCGCTTTCTCCGCTCGCTCGACTGCTCCCTTGGTTGGTCTCTTTGGTCGCTTTGACCTCCATGGGACTCGCCCAGTCGGGAGTGGATTCCGCCGCGGCCATCGCCCGCGGCCGCGTGCTCTTCGCCGCCAATTGCGTGCTCTGTCATCAAGTGACCGGTCGGGGAACCCCGGGTGTTTATCCACCCCTGGCCGGATCCGACTGGCTCGCCGCCAATCGTCGTGGCGCCGTTGAGGCGGTCGTGGGCGGCCTGAATCGCGAGATCGTCGTCCTGGGGCGCCCGTATCACGGTCAGATGCCGGCACAGATTCTCAACGACGCCCAGGTCGCCGACGTGCTGACTTTTGTGTTCAACAGTTGGAACAATTCCGGAGGTAGCTTCAGCGCCGCCGAGGTGGCAGAGGTTCGGTCCACCACGCAGTTCAAGACCTTCGAGGCCCTGAAGGTGGCCGCCGGGTATCGTCCATTGCCCAAGGCTCCCGAGGGATTGGTCGTCACCGAGGTGGCGCGTCTGCCCGATTTTGCCACACGCCTGGCCAGCGATGGACAGGGCCAGAAGTTGTACGTGCTCGGTCAGAACGGTGCGGTTTGGCGTCTCGACCTGGGGACGCATCAGTTTCGTCAGATTCTGTGGCCGTCGAATTATCCGGCGCTGCACGGAGCTGAATTTCAAACCCTGGGCATGACCCTCGACGCCCAGAAGCGTCTGTGGATCACCTTTAATCAACGGGTGGAATCGCGTCCGCTGGTGACCAACGAGGTGGGCATCTTCCGCACTCGTTCTCTCGACAAACAGGGAGACCCGACGGAGCCCGAACTCTGGTTCCGCACCAGTTACCCCTTCGGCATCGGGCCGTACAACCACGGCATCTCGGACATCAAATTCGGGCCGGACGGCAACCTGTACGTCAGCAGTGGGTCCCGTACCGATGGCGGGGAGACTGGAAACGTGCCCAACCTCGGCCGGATGGGCGAAGTGGCGATCACCGCCGCGGTGTGGCGATTCGATCCCAAGGCCACGGCGCCGGCCATCGAGGTGGTGGCCCGTGGCATCCGCAATGCCTACAGCCTCGGCTGGGATGGCGCGGGACATTTGTTCACCGTGAGCAATGGACCCGACGCGCATGCAGGTGAGGAGATGGATAGGGTTACGCCGCCGGCTCCCGGTGCGGAACCCGAGCATCACGGATTCCCGTACCAATTCGGCAACACGCCGGCCGGGAAGAAGTGGTATCCGTACACGCCCGACGCTCCTGCCGGCGTCACCTTTGTGATGCCGGTGCTGAACCAGGGCCCTGCGGGACTTCTCGACGGGCAGCCGACCACCACCTTTTCGCCGCACAGTTCCCCGGCAGGCCTGGTGTGGTTGGGCGACGGCTGGCCGGCGGCGTACCGCGGTGGATTCCTGATGGGGCGCTTCGGAAATCTGATCACTACCGGCAGCGGCGAGGATTCCGGATTCGACCTGTTGCACATCGTGCCGGAGCACCACGCCGACGGGTCCTGGACCGCGCGCACGACGACGGTGTTGGCACCGCTGGGACGGCCGATCGACATCCACTTGGTCGGACGCGGTCGCGCCTTTGTCCTGGAGTACACGCGGCCCACGGATTTCAAGGGGGGCCAGGGCTGGTTGCCCGGACGGATCCTGGAACTCAAGGCGGCGCCCGGCGCGCATTGAAACGCGGAATACGAACCTGAATCGGGTTTTCCCTGTTCTGTCGGGGAATCGTTGGTAGCGTCCCAGTCCGTGACAGGTCCGGGCGCATCTTCCGCCGCCACTCCGGCGACTGATTTCACGGAATCCCAGCTGTCAGCCATGCTGATTTTGCTGGCTGATGAGGATCCCGCGGTGCACGCCCACATCCGCACACGCCTGGAGGCGGGCGGCGACGCGGTCTTCCACTTTCTTGAGCGTCAACGGCTCCATCCCGATCCTGCAGTTCGTCGTCGGGTTCTGGAGCTCCTGAACCACCGTGCCGCTGAGCGCTACGACAACCAGTTCCTCGCCTTCATCCTGAGTCATGGCGAGCAGTTTGATCTCGAGGATGCCCTCTGGGCGTTCACCCGCACGCGATTTCCCGAGGTCAATGTGGCCGCCTTTCGGGCTCAGTTGGATGCCTGGGCGGGACAAGTGCACGAACGGCTGTTGGCATCGGCAACCGGTGAGGAGACGTTGCTGGCGCTCAATCATGTGCTGTTCGAGGAGCTCGGATTCCGTGGTGCCGAGGAGGACTATTTCAATCCGCTGAACAGTTACGTGAACTGCGTGATGGACAGCCGCCGCGGGATCCCGATTTCGCTGAGCGCGATCTACCTGTGTGTGGCTCGACGTCTGGGATTGCCGGTGGCCGGGATCGGCATGCCCGGTCATTTCCTTTGCCGGTATCAGACGCCGCGGGAGGAGTTCTACATCGACGCGTTCCATGGCGGGCGGCTGTTGAGCCGGGCGGACTGCAAGCGTCGGATCGCCCAATTGGCGGTCGAGTACGATGACAGCCAACTGGCTCCGGTCAGTCATCGTCGGTTGATGCAGCGGATGATCGCCAACCTGCATCTCATCTACAAAGAGCGGAAGCAACGGGCCGAAGCAGAGCGGTTGCAGCGCTACTTGGTTGCGCTCTCGCGTTGATCCTGCAGCGCGCCGAGATGCCTTGCCTGACGGCCGGGAAGCAGCGCGGCCGCCGTTGACGTCGAATCGGCGGAGGATCGCGCCCCCTGACTACCAGGAATGCGTTCCCCACGGCGGCTCCACTGCGGTGCGCCGCGGTGACCGGTTCGCTGATAGTCCGCGAGCAATGACGTCATCACCCGCGAAGAAACAACGCCCGGCTGCGTTTCCAAAAACTCAAGAAACAGCGTGTATTGACGCTCCTGCGCGATGCCTGAGGTTTTGACCCCTTCGGAATGCAGCCAATCGGAGAAGCGCAGGAATCCGTAAAAGGGCGAGGCATCCGACCACAGCAGGGCGAGTGAGGTGGCGAAGTTGCCGCTGTTGCCATAGAGGTCCCAGAAGGCCGCGAAG
>JANXMD010000701.1 GCA_025354845.1 Verrucomicrobiota bacterium
CCCGCCGTCCCGCGGGTGCAGGATGGACAGGGTCTCCTCCAAAAGAACCGTGTGATGGGTGAAGCCGGAGCTCACGCATGGCACGCCCGGGATTAATCGGGTTTGACTACCAGATTCTCCAGGCGACGACCTCGGAGCCGGTTCCACGCCAGCTCCTGATCGTCACTGGTGGCCTTCGCCACCGGAGACTCCCAGATTACTTTGGACTGGCGGCGCTCGACCAACGCCACGTCATCGTCCCGCATAGAATTCCGAACCGGCTTCACGTTCTGAAGCAGGAACTCCCCCTGCACCAGTGAACCGCCCTCGCGGCGCCGATTCCTTCCGAACATCCACCCGAACCAACTCCGCCGCGCGGGCGTGGAGGGGGACATCGCACGCATGCCCGGGAGCGCCGAACGCGCCGCGGCCACGCCAATTGCTTCCCGCGATGCCACGGCCGACGAGACGCCACCGTCTCCTGTCGACAACGACACCTGAGTTCCCGTCGCCACCACCGGACGACGCTTCGACCAATTCCGAATCGATTGAAGGATGGCTTTCATGAGCAGTTCACTTGAGCGACTTGTAGGCTTCGATGGCGACGTCCTTGTCCGCCAAGGCGCACTGGTCAAAAATCTGCCGATTCCACAGTTCGAAGTGATCGCCGTTGCCAACGAAGAAAACGTCTTTGAGCAAGCCCACCTCGGAGGCCATTCGCGGCGGCAAGCACAACCGGCCGGCCGGATCCAGATCCACTTGGAGAGAGGTATGAAACAATCGGCGACGAATCGCCGACGCGTCATCATCACCCACCGGCCTCGACGCCATCTGATCCACCAAGCTCCGAAACTTGGACGGTAATATCCCTTTGATGAACGCGAATTCCCGCTGCCCCTTGAGATGCGGATGCGGCCAGAGAATGAGCATGAACCGGCTCATCGCCTCCGAAGTCCGCCAAACCGCCGGGAACTGGACCCGCTTCTGGGGATCCAATCTGTGCTCAAAATTCCACGTAAACCACGGCTCAATCACCGACGGGTCGGCCAAAGCCGTCGTCGGGACGGCAGGCACAACCGGGTTGTCGGCAAGATTGGACATTTTGAAGCAAAGTTACACCAGAACGACCCTTTTGTCGCCTGATGCCCCCAAAGTGTCCATTAAATTCACCGGCTGCCCCCAGTTTCCCACAAGATACTCCCAATCCACTCCCCAAAGCCCCAATCCGACTCAGCGCGCCACTAATTGCATAAGTCATTTGTGATAAATATATTATAGATCATTCTTCCACTGCACCACTGCCTCCTTCTGGGTCGCCGGAGGGCCTTTTGAGACGAAACCCGACTTATTCACAAATTTATTCACAGGCTTCGCGACCTGCTTTCCTGATGCAGGCCCTGAGGGGATGCCGTAGGCTTTGCGCGCTGTGTTGACTGCCGAGTTCGATTTCCATCTCCCGCCGGAGCGGATTGCACAACACCCTGCCCCGGAAAGATCTGCATCACGACTCATGGTGATCGATCGATCAACGGAAACGGTTCATCACCACCCCGCGTTCACCGACTTGGTTCAGTACCTGATTCCTGGAGACGTGCTGATCCTCAATGATTCCCGAGTGATTCCCGCCCGACTGCGGGCCCGGAAGCTCGATACCGGTGGGTCGATTGAACTCCTCTTGCTGGAGGAAAATGCGCCGTTGGATTGGTGGGCGATGCTCCGCCCCGCTAAGCGTGTGCGGCCAGGATCTAAAATCGTTATCCTTAACCGAATCGGAGAACCAACCTCTCTGCAGGCCGAAATGGTGGAAAAGAATAATGAAGGCGGCGGCCGCCTGCGCTTTTTCGGTCCCGTGGACTTCATGGAGGCGTTGGAATCCTGGGGGGAGGTCCCTTTGCCCCCCTATATGACCCGGGACAACCAGGGGCCAACTGGGGAAGACCGGGTCCGATATCAGACGGTCTACGCCCGACACGACGGTTCAGTCGCCGCTCCCACTGCCGGGCTCCACTTTACCCCTGAATTCCTTCAAACCCTTCTCGCCCGCGGGATTGAGCACCACTTCGTGACCTTGCATGTGGGCCACGGGACCTTCGCTCCCGTTAAATCCCACTCCACCGACAATCACCTCATGCACGAAGAGCGTTTCTTGCTCTCCAAAAGCACGTGCGATGCTGTCAATCGGGCACGAATCGAGGGGCGCCGAGTGGTGGCGGTGGGGACCACCAGCGTTCGGGTGTTGGAGACCGTGGGGCGGGCCAACCAAGGGCGCCTGGTTCCGGGGGGCGGAAGGACCCGTATTTTCATCCATCCGCCGCAGACGATTCGGATGGTCGACGCTTTGGTGACCAACTTCCATCTCCCCAAGAGCACCCTGCTGATGCTGGTCAGCGCCTTCGCGGCACCCGGACAGCACCCCGCCGGACGCAACCTGATGTTGCGTGCCTATCAAGAAGCGATGGATCAGCACTATCGCTTCTTCAGCTACGGCGACGCGATGTTCCTCACGGGCCTCGCCCCCTCCTGATCATGAAGGCCGGTTCGCAACGTCCATTTGTCTTTCTAAATCTTGCCGTCTCGGCCGACGGCAAGATTGGCTCGGCGGACCGGTCCCTGACCACTTTTGGCAGCGCGCGCGACCTAGCGAATCTCTATGAACTGCGCGCCACTGCCGACGCGATCCTTTGCGGCGCACGAACGGTCGAGGAGACCGGTGCCACTCTCGGCAACGGACCGGATCCGAGGGGAATCGTCCGTCGGCGACGCCTCCGCCGCGGGCTTCCCGAGTATCCCGCGCGGGTGGTGGTCAGCGGTTCCGGTTCGATGAATCGATTGGCACCCATCTGGTCCGCTCAGCTCGGTCCCCTGATTGTCCTCACCGGATCGCGCGCTTCATCCGCGGCGCGCGACGCGTTTCGCAGCCTAGGAGCCGAAGTGTGGTCCTTCCCGCGCACGGCGGTCGACTTCACCGACGCACTCGCCCGACTCCACCGTGAGCGTGGAATCCGTCGGTTGTTGTGTGAAGGCGGCGGGCAGTTGAACGCGGCTCTGCTGGAGGCGGATCTGGTGGACGAGATCCATCTCACTCACTGCCCGCTGATCCTCGGCGGACGCAC
>JANXMD010000714.1 GCA_025354845.1 Verrucomicrobiota bacterium
CCGCCCGGAAGGCCATGGCCACCCCGTCGCCGGTCGCGATGTCGGGGTTGGTGGTGTAAAGATACACCTTCCCGCTGCCGCCGGTGGCCAGGACGGTCACCGGAGCCGCGAACACTTCCACCCGGTTTTCCGGCTGATTCAACACGTACACGCCAGCCATCCGATTCGGCCCCGCCAGCCCGAGCTTGGCGGTGGTAATGAGGTCGATGGCGTGATGATTCTCGAAGACCGAAATGTGAGGATGCCGCGCGATGGCGTTGAGTAGGGCGCGCTCGATTTCGGCACCGGTGGCGTCGCGCGCGTGAAGAATGCGGCGCTTGGAATGGCCGCCTTCGCGGGTGAGGTCGAGTTCACGCGCGCCAGCGGCGTCGGGATTCTCGCGTTCCGTGAAGCGGGTTCCCAGTTCGATCAACTCGGCGATGCGCGCCGGTCCCTCCTCGACGATGGTCCGTACCACGGCCTCACGGCACAGGCCGGCGCCGGCGTCCAGGGTGTCGCGCAGGTGCAGCTCGAACGAATCCTCCTTGCTGGTGACGCTGGCGATGCCGCCTTGGGCCCAGTTGGTGTTGGAATCGGCGCGGTTCTTTTTGGTGATGATCGCCACGCGGCCGCGATCGGCGACCTTCAGGGCGAAGGTCAGGCCGGCGATGCCGCTGCCCAACACCAGGAAGTCAAAGGCACGCTGTGGCGAGTCCATGGGGTACCGGAGTCAATCGCGAAATCAGTCCCGCGGCCAGAGGAACCGGTCCGTCGGGAGTGGATTGAAACGAAACGACGCCGGCAGCGGCGTCGTCATCGTCATTCGTAAAGGTTTCCGCAGCGTTCCCTGCGGTTCACTCGGTCCAGTTGAAGGCGCCCTTCTTCAGAGCGTAGAGATAGCCCGCAAAGAGAATGCCGAGGAAACTGACCATGCCCCCGAGGATCATCGCGGCGTTCTCGTGGAGCAGTTCCTTGTAGACCGCGGCCCACGGGTACATGAAGACGACCTCGATGTCGAAGAGCACAAAGAGCAGGGCGACCAGGTAGAACTTCACGGACAGCCGTGAGGAGCCCTCGCCCACGGGCGGCATGCCGCACTCGTAGGGCATGTCCTTGGTGCGGGTGCGACGGCCGAGTTTCCCGGCGACCACAGAGATGGCCAGGGTGCTGACGGCGAACCCGGTGGCCACCAGGAGAAACACGAGCACCGGGAAGTATTGCTGCAACTGCGAATCCATGTCGGCGGGCAGACTAGACGGGCAGCCGGGGTTGGCAAGCGGACAGGCGGGGACGTCGAAAAGGATTAGAATTTGGAAAGCATGAAGGCAGAAAAGGAGTGAAGGGCGTTGCAGGGTGCTGTCCGCGTTCGACAACGAGCCCTTGGCAAGACGCTGGGCTTGAGCATTGTCTGCGCCGTGAAGACGTATCAGACCCCGGCCGCCATGCAGCGCGCCGCCCAGGTGTGGAAGCGTGCCGGTCGACGCATCGCCTTGGTGCCCACCATGGGCTTCCTCCACGACGGTCACATGAGCCTCGTGCGTGAGGCGCGCCGGCGTGTGGGGGCCGAGGGCATCGTGGTGGTGAGCATCTACGTCAATCCGACCCAATTTGCTCCCAGCGAAGATCTTTCCCGCTACCCGCGCGACTTGAAGCGCGATCGCGCTCTGTGCCGTGCGGAAGGAGCGGATGCGCTCTTTTTGCCCAGTGACGCCGTGATGTATCCCGGCCGCGACCTGGGTGCCTACTCCACGTATGTCGTCGAGGAATGCCTCACGCAGCGGATGGAAGGGGCGTCGCGTCCGACCCATTTTCGCGGCGTGACCACCATTGTGGCCAAGCTCTTCAACAGCGTGTTGCCGGATGTCGCCGTGTTTGGCGCGAAGGATTGGCAGCAGGCGGCGGTGATCCGCCGGATGACCACCGATCTTAACTTCCCCATCCGCATCGTGGTGGCGCCGACCGGTCGGGCTGGCGACGGCCTCGCGTTGAGCTCGCGCAATGCCTACCTGAATCCCGAGGAACGCGAGCAGGCGACGGTGCTGATCCGCTCCCTCGAAGCCGCCCGCGCGGCGGTGCGACGCGGTCCGGTGCCGGCGGCGCAGTTGGGCAAGGCGGTGCGGCGTCTCATCGCCACGGCACCGGCCGCCCGCGTGGACTACGTCGAATTCTTCGATAGCGAGTCACTCGAACCCGTGACCGAAGTCCGAAAAGGCACCCACATGGCTCTCGCCGTATTCCTCGGTAAGACCCGCTTGATCGACAACGGACGGCTCTAACCCAAGTTCCGCAGCTGGCGGCTATTTTGGGCTGAGTTTGAGTTGGGATGTGTGGGGATGCTGAGTAATAGGGGGTGTGATGGCGCTAGGGAATGACGCGGGGTGGACGCCCCAATCACGAGCGCCGTAGGTGCGCAATCTGTGTAGCACCCGTTACCGCAATACGATTGAGCCCCGGCGGGGCGGCATCGTCTGCGCAGGTTGAACGGAGGATGCCGCCCCTACAGGGCTGGAGAATCATCGGGGGGTGGTGTCTACAACGATGTCGCGCCGACGGCGCTGGGAACCAACTCGCCGGCAGGATGCCAGCGCTCCGTAGCCCCGGCGGGGCGGCCTCTATGGAACGCAGCGGGCGCGGTGCGTGGTAGCCCCAGCGGGGCGGCATCGTCGGGTTGCT
>JANXMD010000816.1 GCA_025354845.1 Verrucomicrobiota bacterium
CGAAGGGGACTGGTTCACCTCGGATGGGGACCTCTTTCCGATCCACGGCGCCACCATGGTGCCCGAGAACGGCAGGCGCGGTGGCGATCGTGCCTTTCCCACCGAGAAGCGTATGAAACCGTCGCCGGAGTGGAATCACTACCGCGTGGAATGTATCGACGGCGACATCTCGCTCGCGGTGAACGGCAAGGTCGTGACCCGAGGGCATCGGGCCTCGCCGCGCAAGGGATACATTGGACTGGAATCCGAGGGTTCCCCCGCCGAGTTTCGCAACCTACGGGTGCGCGAATTGCCGTCGCCGCCGACTCTCGATCCGACGCAAATCGCGGTACCGCCCGAGGGGTTGACGCCGGTTTACACCGGGGTGGATCTGAATGGATGGCGGGTCGAGGGCAATCCCGCAGCCTGGTCCGCGAAGGATTGGACCCTGACCTGTGACGGATCCGGTGCGGCGTCCACCCTCTCTTCCACCGCGAGCTACGGAGATGCGGAGCACTGGATCGATTTCCGGTGGAGCGGTAAGTCGGTCGGAGACTGGCGTCAGCGGATTGCCCTCCGAGGAATCGATGTCTCCGCCATGCTTGCCGGCGAGCCGGCGTCGCCTGAGTTGAAGCCAGGACAGTGGGTGCGACTGAAGGCACGGTTGCGCGGGAATCAGGTGACGCTCACCGTTAATGGCGTCGTGCTGGTCAAGGATCGAACGGTACCCGGGATTCCCGCCGCGGGGGCGTGGGTTTTGAAATCGCCGGGCGACAGCAACTCCATCGAGTTCGCCAACCTTCTGGTCAAGCGCCTCGACTGATTCCCGCAGTCACGCCGGCCCAGCCGAGCAGGTAGAGCAGTACCAGGTCGGGTAGATCGAGCGAGTACCCGCCTTCCAGGATGCCAAAGGTGGGAATCCCGCAGGAGCGGACCTGCGTTCCAAGCCATTCAAAATCCTCGCGTTCCAGCGTGCCATTGGCCAGCGGATCGCCCTTGTAGCCGTCGAATCCCGCGGACACGGCGAGTACCTGGGGTTGGGTGGCCATGAGTCGATCCAGTGCGCGGCGAAACGCGTTTCGCCAGGCCTCGCGCGGCGCGGCCGGCGGGATCGGGAAATTGAAGCAGTTGGCGTCCACGTCGGCGAGTCCGGTGCCGGGATAGGCGGGAGACTGATGCACGGACGCGAAGGCGATGCCCTCGTGTCCCGCTAGCAACGCCTCGGTTCCATTGCCGTGGTGCACGTCAAAATCAAACACCGCCACACAGAGTCCGCGGGACCGGGCCTCCAGCGCGGCGAGTGCGATGGATCCGAGATAGCAGAAGCCCATGGGATGCTCGCGTACGGCGTGATGGCCGGGCGGGCGCATCACGCTGAACGCCGGCTCGCCGGAAAGCGCCAGATCCAGCGCACGGATCGCACCCCCGACGCCACGACGGGCGTGATCGCCAATCCCTGCGAAATACGGGGTGTCGGCATCGAAATCCCCCGGGGTCTCCAGCCGTGCCAGATGCGCCTCCGAGTGACCTCGAAGCAGTTGTTCCCTCGTGACCGACGATGGCGCGGCCCAGTTCAAACGCAGGCTCTTCTGCGACTGGAGAAGCTCAATCGTGCGTGCCACCCGGAACGGCTTTTCTGGATGCCCGGCGGCGCGGTATTCGGTGCATCGCGGATCGGTGACGAGGGTCATGGCGTTTGGAGAGGGAATCAGCGGGCGGCCCGAGCGGCGGCGATATTCTTCTGCAATTCTGCGACGCACAACTCGGCGAAGGCAGGATCGTTGATATTGCCGTCGAACTCGATCACCGGGATGCCAGGACGGAGAGTTCGCTTCCATTCACCAAACAGCGCTGCGTCGGCCTCGGGCCAGTGAAAAGGCTGGCCGGGGGCGCTGATCACGCTGATTCCCTTCAATGGCAGCAGCACCGTCACGGGACCCGTCGAGGCATTGCACTTGCGGGCGAGAATGCGCCCGAGCTCGGCACATTCCTCGACGTTGGTGCGCATTAGCGTCACCTGCGCGTTGTGATGATAGAAGCGCCGGTCTTTGAACTTCGCGGGCACGCTGGCGGGTTCGCCGAAGTTTACCATGTCCAGACAGCCTGGCGTCAGGATTGCGGGAATGCCCAGCCGTGCCGCGGCATCGCACCGTGTGGGACCGGCCGTCAATACCCCGCCTACGAGCTCGTCGGCCCATTCGGTGGTGGTGATGTCGAGCACGCCGGCGGCGATGCCCGCTTCTGCCAGCGATTCCAGTGTTCGGCCGCCGTTGCCGGTGGCGGCGAAGATCATCACCTCGTAGCCCGCTTTCTCCAGGATCTCGCGGGCATGCGTGACGCACGGGGTGGTGTTGCCAAATTGCGAGGCGAGAATCACCGGCTTGTCGGCGGCGCCGGCGGGAACCCGGGCTTCGACCATGCCGCAGATCGCGCCCGCCGCCTGCGCGAGCAGGAGACGCGAAAGTCGGTTGAGCCCGGCGACATCCACCACACTGGGCATCATGACGATGTCCTTCACGCCGACGTAGGGAGCGGTGTTGCCGCTCGCCAGGGTCGAGACCATTAATTTTGGGAAACCAATAGGCAGCGCACGCATGGCGGCGGTGCAGATAGCGGTGCCGCCGCCGCCGCCCAGAGAGAGGACCGCATCGATCTTTCCGGCTTCCTGCAGACGTCGGACGACGATGGGGGCGCCCTGGGTCATCGCGGCCACAGCCTCGCCACGGTCCCGCCGAACCACGATTCCCGCCAAGTCGGCTCCGGCCGCGATTGCGATCTCGGTGCGCGGCACATCGGGCGTAACGCGCGGTGCCTCCAGCGCGCCGACGTCGATCAGCAGGGTGGCGTGCCCGCGGGCGCGAATCAGCTCGGCAACGTAGCCGTGCTCCTCACCCTTGGTGTCAAAGGTTCCCAGGACTGCGATGGTGGCCATGATTTGTGGCGGTCAACCTAGGGTGGTTCTCAGGGAAGCGACAATCCCGGACTTTGTGCGCTCTAAGCTCGGGCGAGACTCCCGATAAAAAGGGTTCAGGGTCGGACTTGGCGAAGCGACCCCGAAAGGAGCAGACTCCCCTTGTTCCCCGAGAGCTCCGGCATCGTCGCCGGACAAGCGGGGACC
>JANXMD010000830.1 GCA_025354845.1 Verrucomicrobiota bacterium
CATCCCCCACGGGCATCCGGCTTCCTTTGCTGAGCTGGGGGAGGGGATCAAGAACCAGCTCAGCCATCGTGCTCGAGCCTTGGAACGCCTGAAACGCGAATGGCTCTGACCGGACCGCAACCCGGCGCCGACCGAACTCCCATCTTCCATCTCCCAACTCCGATCTTCGATCTTCGATTTCCGTCCCCCTCTGGACTTCCTTCGGTTCCGGTGCTAGGAACTCGCCGTTTCCGCAGTCTGGATCTCCTTGTCCGGAGAGGTTGCGGAACGTTTTTAATCATGAAACACACGAAGTTCCTGATCGCGGCGGGCTTGGTTTCCGTGGCGGCACTCGCCGAGGACGCGAAGCCTGCCGTCAAACCCGCTGCTGCCCCGGCCCCGGTTGCTGTGGCGCCCGCACCCTCCAAGTTCAGCTCCCCCAAGGAGGAGCGCTCCTACGCCATCGGCGTGGTCCTGGCGAACGACATGAAGCGGAACCTCTCCCGTGCCGGGTTCGAGGTGACTGACGAAACCGTCGCCCGCGGCTTCTCCGAATCGTTCCTCGGCAAGACTCCGACTCTGAATGGTGACGAGGCCCGCAAGGTGGTGAACGCCTACGCCAATGAAATGCGCGCCAAGGCGGAGGAAAAGCGCAAGCTGGAGGCCGACGCGAACAAGAAGTCCGGCGACGAATTCCTCGCGACCAACAAGACCATGCCGGGAATCGTGGTTCTCCCCAGCGGCCTCCAGTATCGGGTCCTCAAGAAGGGTGAGGGTGCCAAACCTAAGGCCACGGATGTCGTGCTGACCCAGTACAAGGGCACGCTGATCGACGGCACCGAATTCGACAGTTCCTACTCCCGCGGCGAGCCGGCGAAGTTTGCCGCCAACCGGGTGATCAAGGGGTGGACCGAGGCCCTGCAGCTCATGCCGGTTGGTTCCAAGTGGCAGCTCTACATTCCGTCGGACCTCGCCTACGGCCCGACGGGATCGCCTCCCAAAATCGGACCAAACTCCGCGCTGATCTTTGAGATCGAGCTGGTTGGCATCCAAGAGCCGCCCAAGAACACCCCGCCGCCTACCCCGGCGGTAACGAGCGATATCATCAAGGTGCCCAGCGCTGATGAGCTCAAAAAAGGCGCCAAGATCGAGGTGCTGAAGCCGGCCGATCTGGAAAAGCTGCAGAAGGAAGAGGCCGAAAAGGCCAAGGCTGCCGGCAAAAAGTAAGCGTCAAATTCCAGTCCAGGCCGGCTCCGGTTTTCCGCAGCCGGCCTTTTTGTCATCGTCCCGAAGTCCCGATCGTATCCACGTTGCTGCCATGTCCGCCTACGATGCCTTTGTCCAGGTGGCCCGATCCCAGTTCGATCAGGTCGCCAGCTCACAACGTCCCGCCATTGAGCAGGCGGCGCACTGGGTGGCCGACGCCCTGGTCGGGGACCGCTTCCTGTTCGCCTTTGGCACGGGGCATTCCCACATGATCGCTGAGGAGATCTTTTACCGTGCCGGCGGCCTGGCGCGGGGGGTTCCGATGCTGGAGGAGCCGCTCATGCTCCACGAGAATGCCATTGAGGCGACCTACAAGGAACGGGAACCCGGATACGCAATGAGGATCCTGAACTCCTATCCGGTGACCGCAGGCGATGTTCTGGTCGTTGTGTCCAATGGCGGTCGAAATGCCGTCCCGATTGAACTGGTGATGGAGGCGAAGTCTCGTGGACTGCGCACTGTGGCGATCACCAATCGCGCTCAGAGCTTTCGCTGGCCATCGCGACATGCTTCGGGGAAACGGTTGGCGGACGTGGCCGACGTGGTGATCGACAATTGCGGTGTGGATGGCGATGCGGCGGTCGAACTTCCCGGATTCCCCCACCGGTTGGGGCCGCCGTCGAGCATCACCGGAATGCTCATCATCAATCTCATCGTCATCCAGGCCGTCGAGTATGCCGTCCAGCGTGGCGTACTGCCGGAGGTGTTCATCAGCAGCAATACATCCGGGGACGATCA
>JANXMD010000838.1 GCA_025354845.1 Verrucomicrobiota bacterium
GTTCGCGCGCCACGCAAACGCCGGCCCTGCTCGTGAAACTGATCAATGATCCCTCAACCCCTGAGGCCGCCAAGCCACACTACTTGCGCGCCTTCGATTTCCAGACTGGTCCCGAGAAGGATGCGGCGTTGCTAGAGCTGATCGGCGCGTTGAAGTGATAGAGGGCACGCTTGAACCCAGCGCACTTCCGGGTAGGTTCGCCACGAGATGCCGCTCTTCCAGATCATCTTTAATCCCACCAGCGCCGCCGAGCTCGCGCGGATGCCCAAGGATTTGCAGTTGCACATCCTCGGCCAGTTCCGCGGTCTGCCCAAGGACCTGCTAGAGGAAGAGGGTGTTTTCGGACAGCTCACCCGCCAGGGCCGGACGCTCACGCGCTACCGGCTCGGCGAGTACCGGGTGTACTTCGAGCGCCATCCACTCGGGGTCGTCGTGCACCGGATCCTGTCCAAACACACGCTGAAGGACTTTCTCTTCCGGTCGAAGCTCGACGAAGATGAGAACCTCCAGACCAACCCCAAGTTTTGGGACTTGATCGAGCAGGCCCGCAGCAAGACGGCGAAGGCCGCCTAAGTCTGCCTCCGGTGCAAGGCCATGAACCCCACTGCGCCTCCTCCGCTTCCCCCGGCCGCGCTGGTCCTCAGCGGCGTGACCAAGCGCTACGGCGACTTCACGGCAGTGAACGAGCTTTCGCTTACCGTCCCGTCGGGGTGCATTTTTGGATTTCTCGGACCGAATGGCGCCGGGAAGACCACCACCCTGCGGATGATCCTCGAAATCATCCAACCCACGAGCGGCACCATCACGCTGCTGGGCACGGGCTCAGCCCTCGAACTGCGCAATCGCATCGGCTACCTGCCGGAAGAAAAAGGCCTCTACAAGAAGATGAAGGCGTGGTCGGTCATCAGCTACTTCGCCACGCTCAAGGGACTTTCCCGAAGTGCGGCCAAGGCGCGCGCCTTCCAATTGTTGGAACGCTATGGATTGAAGGACTTCGCCGAGGCGCGCACCGAGGCGCTGTCGAAGGGCATGGGGCAAAAGGTCCAAGTCCTGGCGGCGATCGCGCACGATCCCGAGTTCGTCATCCTGGATGAACCCTTCTCCGGGCTCGATCCGGTGAATCAATCCGTGATGGAGGACATCATCACCGATTTACGCTCCCGGGGGCGCACCGTCGTGTTTTCCACCCATGTCATGGCCCACGCCGAGCGCCTCTGCGACCGATTGGCCATCATCGCGGGCGGTCGCAAGCTCTTCGACGGAACCCCGGAGGAGGCGCGACGCACGCTTCCCGGTCGCGTGCGACTCCAGGTCGCGGAACCGATCTCGGCGGCGACTCTGCAATCACTGCCGGGGATCGCCACCCTCGTTGCCACCGCGGACAACCGCTGGGAAATCGAGATCAATGAAGGCGCCGATCCCCAGGGATTGCTGGAAGGCTGCTTTAACCGCGGCATCCGCCTTCGAAGCTTTCAATTCGTCGAACCTACGCTTCACGACGTGTTCCTGAATCTGGTGGGACCTGAAGCCCGGGAGGCGGCCTTCCGATGAGAATTGCCCTGCTCATCGCCTGGCGCGAGTTCGCCGAAAACGCCCGGACCAAGGGGTTCTGGGTGAGCCTGTTCCTCTTCCCCACCATCCTGATTCTCAGCATTCAGGTCCCGATCCTCCTGGAAAAGAAGGGAACACCCACGCGTCATTTCGTCCTGGTGGACGCCGGCGGCGCTTTTGAACCGCTGGTGATGCAGGCGATCTCCAAACAGGAGGCGCGACGTGCCGACGACGCCCTGCGGGATTTCGTCCGACACGGCCGAGTGCCGGACTCACTCGCCGCGTTCGTGAAGACCAACCGCGAACTCGACCTTGCCGGCTGGAAGCGCGAACGCGGTGAGAACTATCTCGATGTGGCCGGCTTCAAGCCCCCTGGACCACGCTTTGAGCGTGTGCCGCTGCCGCCCGGATTGAATCCACGAGACTCGATCGACACTCTTGCCCAGCAGCTGCGCCCGTGGTTGCGCGACGAGAAAAAGATTTCGGTGAACGGCACCGAGCGCGGACTGTTTGCGGCCATTCTGATCCCCACTGATCTGGAATCCCTGTCCAAGCCCGGCCGACCGGCTTCCGATCCCGGCCGGCCGGTGGGCATCCAGTACTGGTCGGGGAATCTCGCCGACACCGCTCTCTCGGACATCGTGGAATCCACGGTGAACAGCGAACTCCGGCGTCGCGAATATGCCGCGCGTGGACTCGATCCCGCGGCGGTCCGTGCCATCGAACAAACGCGCGCACCGGTCACCAGCCTCAATCCCAAAAAGGCGAGCGGCAGCGAACAGGTCAATCTCTCCGACCGCATCCGTCAATGGC
Source organism: Verrucomicrobiota bacterium (assembly GCA_025354845.1). GTDB lineage: Bacteria > Verrucomicrobiota > Verrucomicrobiia > Limisphaerales > UBA9464 > CAIVQB01. Next base: position 2,365 of record JANXMD010000838.1, read on the forward strand.
TCCCCAGCCTGTTCGTTTACCTGCTGTGGGTGGCGATCTTCGCCGTGTCGCAGATGCTGCTGACCAGCGTCATTGAGGAAAAATCCAACCGCATCATCGAGGTGCTGCTGTCCTCGGTGACCCCGGGCGAATTGATGATGGGCAAACTCATGGGGATTGCCGCCGTCGGCTTGACCATGCTGTCGGCGTGGATCGCCGCCTTTGTGGGCATCATTGTCTGGAAGGCCTCAGGCATCTCACCGGCCGAGGCAGCCGCAGCGGCCAGCTCCGCCGGCGGCGGCATCGCGCAAGTACCCGGCGATCTTGCCAGCATCCTCCAGTCCACCTGGCTGATTCCCGCCTTCGCGATCTATTTCCTGTTCGGCTACCTCCAGTACGCGGGACTCATCCTGGCTCTTGGCAGCACCTGCAACACCCTCAAGGAAGCCCAAAACTTCATGGGGGTGATCGTGCTTTTCCTGCTGGTTCCGATGTTCACCCTCACCTACATCCCGCGCGATCCCAACGGGCCGCTCGCGGTGGCCTTGTCGTGGATCCCGCCGTACACGCCGTTTGTGATGATGAATCGCGTGACCGCCGATCCGCCCCTGCGCGATGTGATCGGCACCTTCATCCTGATGCTGGCCTACACGACCCTTGTGCTCTGGGGCGCCGGCCGCATCTTCCGCG
>JANXMD010000015.1 GCA_025354845.1 Verrucomicrobiota bacterium
CATCGGCGCCGGGCGCGAGGTTGATCGGTGGAAACCCGGCGATCGAAGCCTGATGGCGCTTGGGATCGAGCACCAGTTGACCCAGCCACAGCGGTGCGGCGGGCGGTGCGGGATAGAACTGCCGTGCGGCCTCGTAGGCGCGTTCGATCCAGCTTTCCGGCTTCGCCACGCGGGCGGTGAGGTAAGTTTGCAGTGGCGGCGTGTTACTGGTCGCGGCGGCCTTGCCCCAGACAAACACCTGGTCGGGAACGTCGGATGCCATCACGTCCTTCAATCCGGCCCACTTCGACACCCATCCCGAAACGGCTCGCGCGGCAGTGAAGTGCACCAGCGGATCGCGAATGAAGGCCGGACGTTCCCAGGCGGGAAGTGGAGAGGGGAATGGCTTGTCCTGATTCCATTGACCCGTGGTTCGAACGGCCCCGTCTTTGGCGGTGGCGTCGATCTGGTACCGGCCGAATCCGGCAAGGGATCCGTCCAAATGCAACACCGAGCTCGGTTCCACCGGGATCTGCGCGAGCGTGGTGAGAATCGATTTGATCGGCGTCAAGGAGGCGTCCGACACCGCCACGATCCAGCCCCCTTGAAACACCACGGCGGCCTTCGATCCAGCACCGCGTGCCCCCTGGAAGAGCGAGGTCCAGCCGGCCTGCCACGCCTGCGCCCGCGCGGCATCGCCCTGGATCGCCAGGGCCCACTGCGGTTTGCCGGCGGCATCGTGCAGGATCTCGCCGAGACTCAGCCGTTCGGCAAGGTCGGAAGCCACGGGTTCCAGAGCCGTCCGGGTGGCGTTGGAGAGGTTCGTGTTGCCTGAAGCCGCTTCCCACAGAGTGGCGGCGATCCGCTGCACCAACGGACCGCGGGCAGCGTTGAACTCCGGGAGCTTCAGCACGGCGGCCAGCGCGGGGGCGTTGGTCTGCTGCGTCAGCGTCTGCAATCCGACGAAGCGCCAGCGGGCTTGGACCGGAGGCTGGGCGGAATCACATCCGGTTCCGAGCAGGAGCGTGGAGAGGCAAAACCATCCCAGGAGTCGAGGAAATCGCATAGGGCGGCGATTGGTTGCCATGCCCGGCGCCGGCTGGCAACAACGACCGTGGCAAGGCCCGGGGAAATTGACGGGAATGCCATTGGCGATCGGTCTATCGCCGACGATGGTTCCCGTATGGACGACCTGTGGTGGACGATTCCCTGCGAGGCAGGTCGTCCGGACGAGAACATGGCCCGGGATGAGGCCTTGCTGGAGCATGCCGAACGCCTGGGGCGTCCCATTCTCCGGTTCTATGCATGGAGTGTTCCCGCCGCGACTTTCGGCTGTTTTCAGCGGTATAACGAGATCGCGGACACCACCCCGCTCCGGCCACTGATCCGTCGTCCGACCGCCGGTGGGTTCGTGCCTCATGACAACGACTGGACCTATTCCGTCATCATTCCGCCCCGACATGCATGGCATGCGCTGCGGGCCACGGAGAGCTATTGCCAGGTGCATCGATGGGTTCGCGATGCCCTGGTCCGACTGAAGGTTCCCGCCGACCTGGCCCCCGCCCGCGACCTTCAGGCGGCCGGCCGATGCTTCGCTGGTGGCTGGGAACTGCACGACTTGGTTCGCGACGGACGCAAGATTGCTGGGGCCGCTCAACGGAGGAATCGGCTCGGATTGCTCATTCAAGGATCCGTGCAGCCGGTTCCGAGAGGCGTTGCCCGCGCCGACTGGGAACAGGCCATGCTCGCGATCGGCGCCGAGACCTTCCAGGCTCGTTTCGAACCGCTGATCCCGGACGCCAGCTTCACCGCCCGGGTCGATCAATTGGTCGCGGAAAAATACGCACTGCCGTCCCACAACGAATCCCGCTGAGGCGCCCCGGCCTGGGAGTGCCGTGGACGAGTTGTACGCTCTGCTCAGTAACCGCCGGATTCAGCCGAGTGACCGCGGACGATGGCCACGCCAGCGCTGGTGCCGAGACGGGTGGCGCCGGCGTCGATCATCGCGAGGGCGGTCGCGGTGTCGCGGATCCCTCCGCTGGCCTTCACCCCAAACCGGGGGCCGACCGCTTCCCGCATCAGCCGGACGTCTTCCAGCGTGGCACCGCCGGAGCTGAAGCCGGTCGAGGTCTTCACAAATCTGGCGCCTGATTCCACCACCAACGAGCAGGCCACGATTTTTTCCTCGCGGGTCAGCAAGCAGGTTTCGAGGATCACCTTCACCGGCACGCCTTCGGCCGCCTCGACCACGTCTCGCAGTTCGCGCAGGACCAGCTTGTGGTTCCCCTCCTTCAACGCACCGACGGCCAAGACCAGGTCGATCTCTTGGGCGCCAAGGTCGATGACAGTCTCGGTTTCGAAGCGCTTCACGTCGGCGCCGCAAGCCCCGAGGGGAAAACCCACCACGGCGGCCACCTTGACCTCGGTCTCCTCCAGCAAACTCGCGGCGAGGGCTACGTGTGAGCCGTTGACGCAGACGGACCAAAAGGTGTTCTCGCGTGCCTCCGCACAGAGCTGACGGATCTGCTCCGAAGTGGCGTCGGGCTTGAGCAGGGTGTGATCGATGTGCTGGGCGAGGTCGCGCGGCGACAATTGCATCTGCATCCCCGGAGCCTGCCGGCCAGCCACGCCGTGGCAAGTGTTGGAATGGATGAGGGGGCCGCGGTGGATCCGCGAACGGCAGTTCAAACCACAGAGGGACATAGATAAACACAGGTCTTGAGAGGGAGGCGTCGATTGACGGCTGACACGCTCTTGGAACTGCGGCATACCTTTTGCCGGCCTGGCTCTGATCTTCTTCCTCTCGATGAAACCTCATTCGCAAACCCGAAGTCGCCGCCTGATTCGGACCGCGGCATTCCTTACCTCGGTTTTCCTGACCCTTTCCGCCGCGGCCCAGTCTGCGGATGCCCGGCTGGAGGGTTTTTTCAAATCCTACCTTGACCGCTACTTTCGCGCTCAGCCGGCGGCCGCGACCCAGCTTGGGGACCACCGGTTTGACGATCAATTGGAAAACCTTTCCAAGGCCTCGCGCGATGGCTGGCTGGCGGAAACACGGGCCACACTTCGGGCCCTGCCCCGGGAGGTTGACTACGCCAAGCTTTCTCGCGACGGGCAGATCGACTTCGAGATCTTCCGCCACGACCTCGAGACGACGCTGTGGCTGGCAGAGAACACGAAGCCGTTCGAGGACGACCCGCGTGTCTACGGCGGCTACATCAACGACAGCATCTACGCGCTGTTCTCCCAGTCCACGCTGCCCAAGGAGACCAACATCCGGAATGCCCTCTCCCGCATGGCGCGAATTCCGGCGGTGATCCGCACGGCGCGCGCGACGCTGCGGCACCCGCCGAAGCCGATTCTTGAGACCGCGATCCGTCAAAACCGCGGCGCGATTGCGTTTTACGACAAGGAATTGTTTGGCCTAGTTGGCGACACTCCGCAGCTCACGGCGCTCAAGGCGGCAGCAGCTCCCATCGCCGAGCAGTTGCGCGAGTATCAAAAGTTCCTGGAGGTCGAGTTGATGTCGCGGGCCACTGGCGACTGGCGCCTCGGCCGGGCCCGCTTCGCCAAGAAACTGGAGTTGGTCCTGGATGCCGGGGTCACCGCGAACCAGGTGCTGGCCGATGCCGAGGAGGAGTTCACGCGCGTGAATCGCGAGCTCTATGTGGTTTCGCGCCAATTGTGGTCCCGCTATTTCCCCAAGACCGCGCTGCCGCCCGACGATGTCGACGGACGCCACACCACGGTAGCCAAGGTGATTGCCGCAGTCAGCGAAGAGCATGGAGCGCCCTCGGAGTTGGTGACCGATGCCCGGGCGACGGTGGATCGGATCAAGACCTTCATTCGGGAGCGCGACATCCTCCGTCTGCCGGAACCGGATCGGTGCCAAGTGATCGAAATGCCGGAGTTCAAACGGGGCAATTCGCTGGCCTACATGGAGTCAGCGCCCCCGCTCGAGCCGGCCGCAGTGAGCATTTACGCGGTGAGCCCGCCGCCCGCGGACTGGAGTCCGGAGCGGGTGCGCAGTTTTCTCGAAGAGTACAACCGCCACCTGTTGCAGGTCTTGACCATCCACGAGGCGTATCCCGGCCATTACGTCCAGTTGGAGTATGCCAATCGGACGAAGTCGATGATCCGTCGCGTCTTCCAATCAGGCCCTTTCGTTGAGGGCTGGGCCGTGTACACCGAGCAAATGATGCTCGACGAGGGTTACGGGGCCGGAGATCTGCGTCTTCGGCTCATGCAGTTGAAGTTTTATCTGCGCGCGGTGGCCAACGCGATTCTCGACCATCGCATGCATTGCACCCAGATCGGCGATGACGAGGTGTTGACGTTCCTGACCCAAGGCGCGTTCCAGTCCGAGGGCGAAGCACGTCTGAAGATCATCCGGGCCAAACAGAGCTCCACCCAGCTCAGCACCTATTTCGTAGGACGGATGGCTCACTACCGATTGCGTCAGCAGATCGAGCGGGCGTTTGGAGATCGATTTAACCTTGGCAGCTACCACGAGGCGGTGATCAGTCACGGCTCGATCCCGACCAAGTACCTTCCCGAACTCGTGCGGGCACGGCTGCAATCGCCCCGGTAGGCTCGACGCCGAGATCGTTGCGTCTGACGATTGAGTTGGATTCCAATGATGGCGCCGACGAGCGTGATGACTCCTCCCATTTCCATCCGGCTCGCGTGCCTTCAGGATGTGCCGGCACTGGAGAGGCTGATTCCGCTCTCGGTGCGGGGATTGCAGTCCGCGGTGTACTCCTCGGCGCAGATTGAAGCGGCGCTGGGGCTGGTGTTTGCTGTGGACCGACAGTTGATTCGCGATAGGACCTATTTTGTCGTCGAGGAGGGCGGCGCGGTCATCGCCGGGGGTGGGTGGAGTCGGCGCCGCGCGGTATGCGGGGGGGATCATGCCCGAAGTGACGAGGACGACGCATCGCTGGACCCGACGCAGGAACCGGGTCGCGTTCGGGCGTTCTTCGTGCATCCCGAACACGCGCGACGCGGCATCGGCCGGGCGTTGCTCTTGGAGTGTGAAAACGCCATGCGTGCCGCGGGCTTTTTCGATGCCGTTTTGGTTGCCACGCTGGCCGGCGAACCGCTCTACGCGTCGAACGGCTACGTGGTGTTGGAACGCGAAACAGTCCCTCTCGGCGGCGGATTGGATCTTCCGGTGGTTCGAATGGGGAGGCACCTCGGCGGAAGGGATGGCACTCCGTAAGGACCGCCCCCCGCGGGTTCAATCCTTCCCGAGCTTGCCCTCAGACGCCCTTGAGCCACCATGGAGGCATGCTTCGTTCGTTCGCGCTGGCGGTGGTTTCCGGCCTGCTCGTGCTCCCCATCCACCTTGGGGCACAAAGCACCAATCGCTTCGGATTTTCCGGACCGGAGGTGTTCCCGCTGGATTACGGCATCGGATTTCTTCACGTGGCCGATGTGGACGGGGACGGCCTGAACGACATTCTGGTGGTCAACAACAGCCGGTCGAAGATCAACGTTCTCTACAACCGCACCGGCAAGACCAACGCCCCGGTCACCGCCTCAAAAGTGGGGCGTCGCGACATCAACGAGCTCCCACCCGACGCACGATTCCGCGTCGAGTCCCTGTCCTCGGAGAAGCGGATCACCTCGCTGGTGGTGGCGGATCTCAATGGCGACCACCGCCCCGATCTCGCCTACTACGGCGACCCCAAGGAACTGGTGGTGCAATTCAATCTGGGAACCAACGGCTGGGCACCGCCCAAGCGTTGGTCGCTCGACGACGGGCTCTCGGACTTCAACGCCCTGACCTCGGGCGACGTCAACGGCGACGGCAGGCCGGACCTGCTGCTGCTGGCCGAGAAGCATCTCTACGTTCTGATGTCGCGTCCGGATGGAACCCTCGCGGATCCCGAGCGCATTCCGTATTCGGGTGTCGTCAAGGCGGTGCAGGTGCTGGATCTCGACGGGGACAACCGCGATGATCTGCTGTTTGTGAACTGGGACAACGCGACGCCGTTCCGATTTCGGCTGCAAACCGCGCCGGGGCAGTTCGGGCCGGAGATCCATCTCGCGCTGTCGCCGCTACGGAGCTACTGGGCCGAGGATTTGGACGGCGACCACAAGACGGAGATCGTGACCATTGCCGCCAAGTCGGGGCGGGCCTCGATTTCAAACCTGATTCGCCAGGCCGCCGAGGACTTTGGTGGCGGATTGAAGGACGGTCAGTTCGCCGTGATGCCCTTAATGAAGAGCGATCGGTCACGTCGTGGTCTGACTTGGGCGGATATCAATGGTGACGGGCGTGTGGACCTGTTGGTGGCCGATCCCGACGGTGGCCAGTTGGCGGTGTATTATCAGGAGGTGGGCGGCGGGTTTGCCCGGCCGATCATGTTCCCGACCTTCACCGGAGTCACCGACATCGCGGTGCGCGACTGGAACGGCGACGGGACCGCCGAAGTGTTCCTGCTCAGTTCCGACGAAAAACAGGTGGGCGTGGCCTCGCTCGACAAGAACGGCCGACTGCCGTTCCCCAAGGCGGTCTCGCTGAACGGCCGCCCCCTGGCGTTCACCGTCGGCGCGGTCAAGCCCGGCAGTGCCCCGGTCCTCGCGGTGGTGGTGGAGCGAGAGGACAAAAAGACCGGCAAGGACGGCAAGGAGGAGTCCACGACGGTCCGCGAAATCGTGCTGCGCGGCGCCGATGGAAAGACCGTCACCCAGAAACTCTCCGACTCGTTCAAGGGCAATCCGAGTTCCATGATTCTGCACGATGCGAACCAAGATGGGCTGCCGGACATCGTCCTGCTGACGCCCTACGAGAAGATCAAGATCCTGGTGCAACAGAAGGAACCGAAGGATGGCGCCCTGTTTGTTGAGGCCGACGTGACCCCGCCCGGCGGCACTGCGGATGCTCCGTGGATGTCGGTGGCCGACGTGGATGGCGACGGCCGCCCCGAACTCCTGCTGGCGCAAAAGAATTTCCTCCGCGCGGTGATCCTGACCAGCGACGGCGCTGAGAAACCGACCTGGTCCTTCAGCGTCCGCGATCAGATCAATGGCGCCTCCAGCACCTCGCGCATCGTCGGTGCGGCGGCGCTCACACCCGCGGGCCAGAAGACCCCGGTGCTCTTCCTCCTCGATGCCGACCGCAAGGCGCTAACCGTCTGCACCCGCGACGCCAGCGGCGTGTGGAAGGCCGGCAAGAGCTCGACCCTCCCGGTCACCGATTTCCAAAGCTTGGTTCCAGTGGCCTTCGACGGCACGACGCCCAACGCCATCGGCTTTAGCGGCGCCAATTCGGTCGCGTGGAAGCGGCTGGAAGGCGACGTCTGGGATTTGTCCGAGCTGGATGGCTACGAGACGCCCATCAAGGACGGATTCTTGCACGACGTGACTACTGGAGACCTGAACGGCGACGGCCGACGGGACCTGGTTTTCCTGGAGACAGCCCGGTCGTACATCGATCTGGTGACCTTTGAGAAGCCGCACAAGTTGGTTCCCGCGAACCGCTGGCCGGTCTTCGAGGAGCGCACCTTCCGGAACCGCCGAAACGAATCCGCCGAACCCCGCGAGGCAGCGGTGGCCGACGTGACTGGCGACGGCAAGAACGACCTCATCCTAATCGTTCACGACCGGGTGCTGGTGTATCCGCAGGAATAATCTGTTGGGACCAGAGGCGTATCTCGGCCCCGCGCAATGGCACGACGGGAAGGGCAAACTCCTTCCGCCCCGCCGGAAGCCGGAACTCCGGAAGGCGTAGTGGGCGCTTGGAAATGATTCCCGATTCGGAGCGATTGGCCGTGGGGAATGGTGCGGAGGATCCAGGGACGAAAACACTGCTGGGGAGTCCGCAGGTCCTGGAGTGCGGCAGTCCTCTGCCGCTCTCGCTGGAAATGGGATGCGCTGCGGAAGGACAAAGCGGTTGGTCCCGAGGCTAGGTACGACGCGGCGTCGTGGGGGACGAGGGAATATGCCGCCCCGCTGGGGCTTCGGATTTCCAGCCCTACTTGGGCTATAGAGATGGCGGCCCTACGGGCCTTGCGACAGGGGTCGGCCGATATCGAGTTCCCCGACTCGGTGTGCCGCCCCTTCAGGGCTTGGCTTTGTTTGAGGCGATACCCAGGGCGTTGCCCTGGGCTATGGATGTCGTGCGCCTTCAGCGCGAACGGCGACCTTTGACCTTCGACTGGGACATTGACTTTCGACCTTGAGGGGGCGTCTGGGGTCAGGTCCATACTTGCTACAATTGGCGTGAGTTGATGGAGTGCAGACCGTTCGATTGCGTTGAACTTCTGGGATTGGTCCCGGGAGATCCGCCTCGTTTCCTCGGCGTCTACGCGAGACTGAACCGCCTGATGACGGAGATCCGAACGGCGTGGCGGGCATTTGAAATTGATCCCTGATTCGGAGCGACAGGGCGCGGGGAATGGTTCTGAAGACCCACTGTCAAAAACACTGCTGGGGAGTCCGCAGGTCCTGGAGTGCGGCAGTCCTCTGCCGCTCTCGCTGGAAATGGGATGCGGAAGGACGAGGCGGTTGGTTCCGAGGCTGGGTACGACGCGGCGTCGTGGGGGACGAGGGAATATGCCGCCCCGCTGGGGCTTCGGATTTCCAGCCCTACTTGGGCTATAGAGATGGCGGCCCTACGGGCCTTGCGACAGGGGTCGGCCGATATCGAGGTCCCCGACTCGGTGTGCCGCCCCTTCAGGGCTTGGCTTCGTTTAGGGCGATACCCAGGGCTTTGCCCTGGGCTATTGATGTCGTGCGCCTTCAGCGCGAACGGCGACTTTCGACTTTCGACTTTCGACTTTGGACTTTGGACTTTCGACTTTGGACTTCGTGGAGAACCCCGTGAGGTTTTCCACTTTCCGGCCCTCGGGGCTCCGGTCAACGTCGGCGCTGGATGAACCGACAACTCAGACTGGCGGCCTCACTGTTCCTGCTCCTCGTCCTCACCTTGGGACCAGGACTTGCCTCCGCGACCGCCGCCGCGGGGGCCGCATCGACCAAAACGAGCGGCTCTGCCACCCCGTCTCCCGGAGTTCAAGCCGCTGACACCTTGTCCCAGATTACCGGCATCGCCATCTCTCCGCTCCTCGGTGTCGGAGCCGTCGGTGCCTATCGCTATCTGCACACGCCGGAAAAGGATCGTTCCAACCTCTCCTGGTATTCCAATCCCCTGTTCTGGATTCCGGCCTTGCTGGTGGTGGGCGTCTGCATGGCGAAGGACACCCTTGGCACGGTGCTCCCGACTTCGTTGAAAAAGCCCCTCGACGTTCTGGAACTCTTCGAGAACAAGGTCAGCGGCCTGGTGGCCACCGGCGCCGTGGTGCCGATGGCGATGGAGGTGTTCAAGGCGGTGAATCCGCCGGGAGCCTCGCTTTTCCCGACCGCTGCGGAGTTCCCGTTCGCCGCCATGGATCTTTCCTGGATGGGCAACCTCCTCATGGTGCCGCTCGCGCTGCTGGTCTATGCGTCGGTCTGGGTCGTGTCTCACACCATTCACGTGTTGATTCTCGTCAGTCCGTTTTCGACGGTGGATGCGGCGTTGAAGGCCTTTCGCGCCGGACTGCTGGCGACGGTGGCCGGGTCTCACTGGATCAATCCGAATCTGGGTGCCCTGTGGGCGGGCTTGATTGCTCTAATCTGCATTTTCCTCGCGGGATGGGCCTTCCGACTGGCGGTGTTCGGTCATGTGTTTGCGTGGGATCTCCTCACCTTCCGCCATCGCCGCTTCACCCCGGATTCCCGTGAGAACTGGGCCTTTTCGGGTTCCGGACTTTCCTCGGTGGCCATTCGCACCTATGGCCGGGTGCTTCGCGCGGAATCGGGCGAGCTCGTGTTCAAGCACCGTCCCTTCCTGGTGCTCGCCGAGCGCACCGCGAACGTGCCGGCGGGACGCCACGAGGTGGGCCGCGGGCTGATCCATCCAGAGTTGCTCCGCATCGAGGGGGATTCCTCCACCTGCGTGCTGAATTTCCCACCGCGCTTCAAGGGCGGCGAAGTGGCTCTTGCCTCAGCCTGTGACGCCCATGGCGTTCGCGATATCGGCCTTCGGGCGGCGATCGCTTGGATCAAGAGCGCCCTTGGGTTTGGTACCGCGACGGCGTAATGAACGCGGTGGTGGAGGATTCCGTTTTGGGAACCGGAAGTCAGGACGGCGCGGCAGCACCGCAACCTCGGTAGGGCGAACCTCCTGGTGAGCCGGGTAGGCCGACGCGCTTCAATTCGCCTCGCGGCGTCCCATCCGCCCTCTACGCACCTCGCTCGGCGGGAGCCTCGCGCTACCACGGTTTAAACCATGCTCTGGCCGCTGCCGTCGTAGCCCTGACCGTCGAGGTCGAGCAGGATGTCCCGGGGTTCGGCGCCCTTGCTCGGACCCACGACGCCGCGGTCCTCGAGCTCGTCCATGAGTCGTGACGCGCGGCCGTAGCCGAGCTTCAACCGGCGCTGGAGGAGCGAGACGCTGGCCTTCTTTTCAGTGCGAATCACCTCCATGCACTTTTGCAGCAGTTCTTCATCTTCGCTGCTGGTGGCGTCATCGGGATCCAGCGGCATCGAACCCATCGAACTGGGCGCCTTCTGCAGCGCCTGATGGATTTCCACCTCGTAGCTCGGTTTGCCCTGGGCGGCGATGAAGTCGACCAAGGCCTGGATTTCCTGATCGGTAATGAGGGCGCCTTGCGCGCGGGTGAGTCGGGCACTGCCGGGTGGCAGGTAGAGCATGTCGCCCTTGCCGAGAAGCTTGTCCGCTCCCATTTGGTCAAGAATGGTGCGGGAGTCGACCTTGGCCGCCACCTGGAACGCAATACGCGCCGGGATGTTCGCCTTGATCACGCCGGTGATGACATCCACCGACGGACGCTGCGTGGCCACGATGCAATGGATGCCCGCCGCTCGGGCCATCTGCGTGATGCGCGCGATGGCCATTTCGACGTCGGCCGGCGCAACCAGCATGAGGTCGGCGAGCTCGTCGATGATGACCACGATGTACGACAGCTTGTCGGGAATGACGATGTCCTCGTCGCGCGGCACGACAATCTGCTCGTCCACCTCGACCGCAAATCCCTCCGCTCCGGGCTCCAGCTTCTCCTTGCGAGCCATGAGTGGGAGCTCGGGCTCCTTCGGCGGCAGCGGCTTGTCCTTCGGACGTTCATTGAACGCCTTGATGTTGCGGACGCCGACCTTCGCAAAGATCTGATAGCGCTTCTCCATCTCGTTCACCACCCAGCGCAGGGCGAGGATCACCTTCTTCGGGTCCGTCACCACCGGGACGACCAGGTGGGGCAGCGCATTGTACTGCTGCAGTTCGACCACCTTGGGATCGATCATCACGAAGCGCAGCTGGTCGGGGCCGAACTTGTACAGCAGCGACGCGATGATGGTGTTGATGCACACCGATTTTCCGGAGCCCGTGCTGCCGGCGATCAGCACGTGGGGCATTTCAGCGAGGTCGGCGATGATGGGCTGGCCGTACACGTCCTTACCCAAGGCCAGAGGAATGCGGCCCTTGTAGTTCTTCCACTCCGGAGATTCGAGCAGGTCGCGCATGATGACTTTCGTCTTCACGGCGTTCGGAACCTCGACTCCGACCGACGACTTGCCTGGAATCGGGGCGAGCACGTTGATGCGCTCGGCCTTCAGCGCGGCGGCGATGTTGTTGGTGAGAGCGGCGATCTTCTCCAGCTTCACACCCGGCGCGGGGTGCAGCTCGTAGCGGGTAATGGTGGGGCCGCGCGTGATGTCACCGGGAGCGACCTCGATACCGAATTGGGCGAGCGTCTGCACCATGAGCCGCGAATTGGCCATCAGCTCCTCCTTGGTCTCGGTCGGCTTGACCGAGAGGTCGGGCATGTTGAGAAGGTCGAGCGAGGGAAGCTGGTAATTCCCAATCAACGGGGTGGACGCCACGGTGATCGGCTTGGGCCTTCGCGGTTGCATCCGTCCCCGTGCGGCGGCCGGATTCATCGCGGAAGCCGCATTCGCAGCGAGCGGAGCGGCGGTGGAATTGGGGGCGTCGTCGAAGGGCCGGCCGTCCTCGGCGCCGGGCCCTGCACTGTCCTCCGAGGTCCCGTCAGGCGTTTCCGGCGTTGGAGACCCTTCGGCGGTTGGGGTTTTCTCCCTGCTCGCTTTCAGAGCGGAGGCTCGACCGAGGATTGCGTTGGTGGGGGTCGCGGCGGCGACTTCGGCAGCCTTGATGGTTTCGCCGTCGCCCACCACGGCTTTTGGGGGATCGGAGCGTGATCCAGACAGGCTGTTGTCCTGGAAGCGCGGCTCGGGCACCGGTTGGAGGTCGGCCCCCAGATTGGGCCCCGTTTCAGCCTTCGTTTCACCGGCGTCTTTCGAGGCCTTCGCCGTCCCGGAGGCCTTGGGCGGTTCCTCGGACCGGTCCCGCTTTGGGGTCGCGCTGGCGCCAACGAGTTCCTTTTCCTTCCTTCCGTTGGCGGGCTTGCCGACCGGCTCCGGACTGCCTCCGCTTCGGCTGGGGATCAGCTTGCGGAGCCAGGAGATCACATGGAAATCGGTGAGGAACACGAGGCTCACCGCGTAAAGAATGATGTAGAACAACGTGGCCCCGGTGCGATTCAGGCACCAGGTGGTCCAATGGTTGAGCACTTCGCCGAGAATGCCGCCGGGACTCGAGGTGTTCCCGGCGGTGCCGAGCTGGACGCCATTGGTCTTGAGCAGGTCGAAGACTCCGAGGCAGGCAATGAACAGTCCCACCGCCGCGGACGGAGCGCGCCATCCCCGACGCAGGTAGGCCAGCGCGGGAACGAAGCGTGACAGGGCGAAGCCAAACCCGAGCGCGATCAGTACGAACGATCCGGCGCCCACCAGAAACGTGAGCTCCCCGGCTCCCCAAGCGCCGAAGCGTCCGAGCCAGTTGTGGGGCGGGTCGTTCGGCGGCTGAGAGAATTGGGCTAGGTCATTGCGGTCGTAGGAAACCAGGGCCAGCAGGAGGACCGTCGAAATACCGAGGGTCACCAGACCGGTGAGATCCCCGGCACGGCGCGGCAGTTCGGCCGGGGAGTTCTTTGTGTCGCGTGGCACGCCGTCGATTACGGCGGTGACCCGTCCGGATGCAAGCCGTTAACCTAAAAACGGGAGTTCAAACCACAGATTCACGCAGATAAACACAGATGCTGAAAGGGATATACCGATGAGTCGTTACTCAAGAACCTCATCGCCGGGATGTTCGCACATTCTTTCGGCCAACCTCATTCGGATCTGTGTCCATCTGTGTGAATCTGTGGTTTCACTCTCCTTCTACTGCCGCCTTTGATTGAAGTTTCCAATTGCTCCGTCGTCGCAACACGGTGTCCGATCTCCGTTCCGCTCGATGAGTCCCTGTATTCGTTGCCTCCCCTGGTACCTGGGTTTCGCGCTGTTTGTCGGTTGCGAACGCCATGAAACCGCCCCTCCCAAGGCGGCAGCGCCGACCCGTGTGGTGGTGACGGTCGCGGCCGTGGAACGAGTCTTGATGAATCGAACCCTTCCGGTTGTCGGCACGCTGTTCGCCAAAGACGAGGCGGCGGTGGCCGCTCAGGTTCAGGGGGTGGTTCAGAAGACCGCTGTGGAGTTTGGAGACCGCGTGACGGAGGGGCAGGAGATCGCCCAGATTGACACCGAGACGTACGCCGCCCTGGCGCAGCAGGCGGATGCGGAACTCTCCAAATCCCGGGCGTCCCTTCTCAACGCGGAGCATGAGCTGAAGCGCCAGTTGGAGCTGGAGCGCAGCGGGGTGGCTTCCCCTGCGGACATGGATGGAGCCCGCACCGCTGCGGAGACGGCCCGCGGCACGGTCGCAGCCGCCGAGGCCACTCAGCGGGTGGCGTCGCTGAATCTCGAACACTCCCACGTTCGCGCCCCCTTTGATGGCGCGGTGGCGGACCGGATTGCCAGCCGTGGCGATTTTATGTCTCCGGGCAAGGCGATGTTCCGCATCGTGAATGACGCGGTGCTCAAGTACATCGTTCAGGCACCCGAGGCCTACGCCGGGCAGGTGGTGCGCGATCAGGAGGTTGTCTTCACCGTCGACGCCTTTCCGGGCAGCACCTTCTCCGGCCGGGTCTTTCTCATCTCGCCGCAAATCAATACCGGCACCCGCGCCTTTGCCTTCGGCGCTCTCGTCCCGAATGCGGAGCGCAAGCTCAAGGCCAACAGCTTTGCCCGCGGAGAGCTCATTCTGGAGCGGTCGGTCTCTCAGTTGGTGGTGCCGCTGGATGCCATCCTCACCCTCTCCGGCGTGTCGCGGGTGTTTGTGGTAGAGCAGGACGCCGTGAAATCGGTGACCGTGCGGTTGGGTCGCCAGAGCGGCGCACGGCAGGTGATCCTAGAGGGGCTCAGCGCGGGACAGCAGGTCGTCACCAGCGGCCAGTCCCGGCTCACGGAGGGGAGGCCCGTCGAAATTCGAACCGCCACCAACGCCCCAGTGGTCACGGAGTCCCGGGCCCAATGAGCCACTCGAAGCCCCCATCGGCGCGGTCTGCTGCGCCGGCGCCCGGACTCGGACTGGCGGATCTCTGCATTCGTCGGCCGGTGTTTGCGACGATGCTCAACCTGCTGCTGCTGATCGTCGGTATCGCCGCCTTCCGGGATCTTGGCGTGGACCAGATTCCCAACGTCGAGCTCCCCATCATCACCGTCACGACCACGTTCCGCGGTGCGTCTCCGGAAGAGGTGGAGACTTCGGTCACCCGGCCCATCGAAGAAATCATCAACACCGTCGAGGGTCTCGATGAACTCAGCTCTTCCAGCCGCGAGGGCGTGTCGAATGTCACCGCCGGATTCCTGCTCGACCGCAACCGGGACCTCGCGGCCCAGGATGTCCGGGACAAGGTGAATTCGATTCTGGCGCGCCTTCCGGTGGGGATTGATCCGCCGATCATCGACAAGTTCGAGGTCGATGCCACACCGGTGCTCTCGGTGGCCGTCAGCGCTCCGCGCGATCTGAAGGAGATCACCTACATCACCGACAAGCAGCTGAAGCAGAATCTGGAAACGGTTCCTGACGTGGGCGCCATCAGCCTGATCGGTGGCCGCACCCGGGCGGTGCAGATCGCGGTCGACACGGATCGGCTGCGGGAATTCAACCTCACCATCGAAGAGGTGCGGGCCGCGTTGGCCGCACAGAATGTCGAGGTCCCCGGCGGGCGCATGGACCAGGGGGCACGCGAGTTGGTGGTGCGCACCCTCGGTCGCATGGAAAAGGTGCGCGACTTCACCCGGCTCATCGTCGCCAACAAGGACGGGCAACCGGTGTACCTGGAGCAGATCGCGGCGGTGACGGATGGCGTCGAGGAACCGCGCACGGTGTCGCGTTACGACGGGTCCAACACGGTGACGCTGGTGATCCGCAAGCAGAGCGGATCGAACTCGGTGAAGCTGATCGCGGCCTTGAAGGAGCGCCTAGCCCAGCTGCGGCCCACGCTGCCGCAGGACTTTCACTACGACATCGTTCGCGATCAGTCCCGCTTCATCCTGCGCAATCTCGACGAGGTCTCCTTCCACCTGGTGCTGGGTATGCTCCTGGTGGCGCTGACGGTTTTCCTATTCCTGCACGACTGGCGCGGCACGGTGATCGCCAGCATCGCCATTCCCGTGAGCGTCGTGGCCACCTTTGCGCTGATGAAGTGGATGGGGTTCACGCTAAACAACTCCACCATGCTGGGGCTGACCTTTGCGGTGGGTGTGGTGATTGATGATGCCATCGTGGTGCTGGAGAACATCCATCGGGTGATGGAGGAACGCGGGTGCTCGGCATTCGAGGCCGCGCTCGAAGGGACTCGGGAGATCGCCCTGGCGGTGGTCGCGACAACGTTGTCCTTGGTGGTGATCTTCGTGCCGCTGGCCTTCATGAAAGGCCGTACCGGTCTCTTCTTCTCCAGCTATGGATGGACAGTGGCGTTTGCTATTCTCGTGTCACTGTTCGTCAGCTTCACCCTCACCCCGATGCTGGCGTCGCGATTTCTGCGGCACACCGCGGATCCGGTTGCCCGCGAGCGCAAGGCGCACGGCGGCCCGCTCATGCGCTGGCTGGCGCGTGCCTACGGACGGATCCTGGAGTGGAGCCTTGGGCACCGGGGTGTGGTGATGGCGGTGTGTGGCCTGTGTGTTGCTTCGTTGTACTGGCTGGTGCCTGCGAGCCGCTTCGCCTTTTTCCCGCTCGATGACGCCAGCGAATTTGAGATCTCCATCCAGACACCCGAGGGCACCACGCTGAAGCGCACTCTGGAGTTGTGCACCGAGATTGAGCGTGAGCTGAAGGCCTTCCGCATCGAGGGCAAGCCGGCCATTCCGGACACGTTGGTCACCATCGGTCCGACTAGTGGTCGCATCGGAAAGGGCGAGGGAGACGTGACCTTGGGAACCATCTACTGCCGATTGCCGGACCTGGGCAGCCGGACGCGTCAGATGCTCGGCGAGAGCCGGACGTGGTCGCAGGATGACGTGATGAAGGAAGCCCGCCGGGTGCTGGCGCGCTATCCGGACATTCGTTCGGCCGTGCAGCGCATCGGGGCCCTGGGTGGCGGCGGTCGGAATGGGGACCTTTCCTTCAACCTGATTGGACCCGACCTCGCCCGGCTGACCGAATATTCCGATCAACTGGTTGCCCGGCTTCGCGCCAATCCCGGATTGGCGGACGTCGACACCACGCTGGCCAACCGCAAGCCGGAGGTGCAGGTCCACATCGATCGCGACAAGGCCAGTCAGTTCGGACTGCGGGTCGACGACATCGCGTCGGCGCTGCGAACCCTGGTGGGTGGGCAAATCGTGGGCACGTTCAAGGAGGCGGATGATCAGTACGACGTCTGGCTGCGCGCGGAGCATCCCGATCGGGCCACGAGCGAGGCGGTCGGGCAGATCATGCTGCGCGCCGCGCCGGTCAACGGGGCGGCGGTTGGGGAACTCGTTCAATTGTCCAATTTTGTCCGTTTGGATGAGGCACGTGGCCCGAATCAAATCGACCGTTTCCAGCGCCAGCGTCGGGTCACTATTCAGTCCAATCTCGCGCCAAACTACGCCCTTGGTGAAGGCATGAAGTTTGTCGAAGCGCAGGTGGCGCAGATGGACCTGCCGCCCGAGTACTCGGTGGTCTTCGTCGGCCGCGCCAAGCAACTTCAGGAGACGCTGCAGAACTTTCCTCCAGAAGATCCCCTTCCCCCAGTCGTCGAAGATCGCGTAGCTGACCGGAGTCACGAGCAGGGTCAAAAG
>JANXMD010000037.1 GCA_025354845.1 Verrucomicrobiota bacterium
CACATGCGGCTGATGTGCGACATCGTCGCTCTGGCCTTCCAAACCGACCGCACGCGCGTCGCCACCCTTGTGCTCTGCCGGGATCTTTCGGGTCTATTCTACCCCTTCCTCAACGTTCGCGACGCGCACCACTCCGCCTCCCACAACGATCTCTCCGAGGCCTACGAACGCATCTCGCGATACTACGTGGGCAATCTCGCGTATCTGGCGGGCCGACTGGAATCGATGACCGAGGGCGCGGGCACCGTGCTGGACAACACCTGCCTGCTCTTCCTCTCCAACATGTGGTCCGGAGAACGGCACGACAACACGAAGCTCCCTCTGCTGACCGTGGGTGGACTGGGCGGTGCCTTGAAGACCGGCCGCGTGCTCGACTACGCATCCGCCGGCGATGACCACCGCAAGCTCTGCAGCCTGCATCTCTCGTTGATGGACCGCATGGGCGTCACCCTGCCCCGCTTCGGCGACGCCGACGCGCGCCTCGCCGGGATCTGATTTGCAACCGAAGTTCCAACCACAGAGCACAGATAAACACAGATTCTGAGTCGAATGCTTCGAGGGATTCTCACTAAAAGAGCGTCCCTTCGACATCGATTCGTAGTTCGACTCAGGGTGCTATAGATCTGTGTTCATCTGTGTCCATCTGTGGTTTCACGCTTCCTCAACAGCCGAATTCAGGATTGCTCAATGAGGTAATTGGAAACCCGGGTCTCAGCAACGCGACCGGCGCCAGACCATCGCACCGAGGAGCAGGCCACCGGCGACCCAGGAGCGGGCGTCCACTTCGGGCACCGCCTGCACCGCGGTGAAGCCCAGCTGTTGATAGAACTTACCCGCCGGGAGGAGGGCCTTGGTTACGCCGGAGAGACCGGTGATATTAAAGGTCCCACTGGCAACGGAGAGGTCCACCGACAGCGACCCGATCTGCTGATCCTGGGAGTTGAAGAACAGGATCGACTGCAGCGGGTTCGGATTACCGGCGATCGTGCTCTTTTCGAGCTTCCCGCTGAATCCAGTCACGGACGACAACGCCGGAAACAGAACATACACCGGCTGGAACAGCGCGTTGAGGGCGGTTTCCGCGGTGGCACTGCGACCATAGTCGGCGGGCTTTTCCACCGTGACCGCGCCGGCACCGGTATCAATCTGCCATCGGTCACTGCCGGGAATGTCGCTGCCAACGCTATCGGTCAACGGTGCAAACACCGCGAACGCGAACGTGGTGCCGTCGGACGCATACGTGTTGGCCAATCCGGCGTTGCCCACCGAGGGTGCGACGTCGAACGAGTACACGCCGGCGACGCAGGTAGATCCAGTGAGGATCACCGCCGCGACGAGGGCGGAGGGGAGGAGTTTCATATCGGTTTGAACTGGAGGTTCCAGAGCCCGATCAGCGAACGCCGCCGAGCACGGCCTGCATCGCCTTGAAAAACACGTCGGTGTTGTCCATCACGCCCGTGAACTGTGAGGCACCGCGACCGTAGGCCGAGACGGGAATGTCCGACGCAGTGTGAACTGCTTGGTCTCCCGGCACCTGTCCGTAGAGGAAGAAGCCACCGGCGACCGCACGATTGGTGGCAGCAATCGGATAGGTATTGAGCGGTGCCGACTTGATAAGCGGCTGCTGACTGTCCTGGTCCGGAGTGGCGGCGGTCAGGTAGTTCTCGTAGCGATCCGCACCGCCGGCGTAGCCGATCAGCACCTTGTAGTCGGGATCGGTGGTGCTGGGATACCCGTCGTTCGCGATGGCGTAGGCAGGGAATCCCGCCGCGTCGTAGTTGCCCATCACGGTATCGCGAAGGTTGTTCGCAACGTAGTTGGTCGTGACGTAGGGGATTCCAGCGATGGTGTTGGAAATAATCTGGGTCACTGGTGTAGGGGCGTTAACAAGCGCCTTGAGCTGGGCAGCGGTCTTGGTGGACGCGCCGACAATGTTGATACCACCGCACTCGTGGTCAGCCGTGACCAGCACGAGGGTGTCCGGATTGTTGGCGGCAAAGGCCTGGGCGCGGGCAACGGCGCGGTCGAACTCAATGGTCTCAAGAATCCAGCGATCGCTGTCCATCAAGTGGGCCTGCTTGTCGATGCTGGCACCTTCGATCATCAGGAAGAAACCAGCGGCGTTCTGATTGAGGACCTGGAGCGCCTTGTCGGTCATCTCGTCCAGCATCGGCTGGTCGGGGAGCAGGTAGTCAGCGACCACGGGTTGACCATTCGGACCATTGACGCCACGGCGGCCGTCAATCTTGTCCTTGGCCACGTTCATGTTGGAGTAGGAGAAGAGGCCGAGGAGCTTCTTGGTACCGGCGGGAATGGCGTTCAAGGAGGCGCGGTCCGGAGCGTAGGTCCAACCCGCGGTCTTGAAGTCACCGATCAAATCACGGTTCGAGTCGAGGGTGCCGGCCGGGATGCCCCAGGACGCGGTCAGCTCGGCGGGCAGCACGTAGTCGCTCGAGTCCTTACGGGCCGAGGTGGCCTGGGCGACACTGTTGGTCTTGGCCGGGAGGAACCATTTGCGTCCGCCGCCCATCAGCACGGTGAGACCGGTGTTGCCGCTCTCGTCCAGGTATTGGTCGCAGATGCCGGTTCCGTTGCCGCGGTTGGAAGTGTGAACCGCCATCGCCGCCGGGGTCGCGTCGAACACGTCAGCCGTGGTCACGATGCCCAACGCCTTGCCCTGGGTGCGCTTGAGGTATTCCGAAGCGTACTCAACGCGCGGGTTGTCGAACGCGTCGAGGGTGTCATCCGGGAAGACGCCTTCCTGGCCGTTGTTGGCCTTGTTGCCGGTCGAGTAGCAGTGAGCGCCCGGGGCGGAGTCGGTGACGATTGAGTTCAGCGAGCTCGTCATCACAATGCCGGTGAACGGGAAGGTGTCCATTGCCAGCGGGGCATTGGCCTTACCCTGCTGATAGCCCTGCGACACGATGCGCGCCGCAGTGCGATGCGCGATGCCCATACCATCACCAATGCAGAGAATGATGTTCTTGGCACGACGTCCGGTCTGGGTGACACCGACAATTTCGAAATTTCCCGTGCCCCAAGTGATGGTGCCGTCGGACTGCGTCGCGAGGACGTACAGCTTGTGCACACCCGGGGTGAGATTGGAGTAGGCCCGGCTGGTCGCGACCGTGGCGCCCGCAGGCAGAGTGAGCACAAGACCGGTCTTCAACA
Source organism: Verrucomicrobiota bacterium (assembly GCA_025354845.1). Taxonomy (GTDB): domain Bacteria; phylum Verrucomicrobiota; class Verrucomicrobiia; order Limisphaerales; family UBA9464; genus CAIVQB01. The sequence continues at coordinate 3,172 of JANXMD010000037.1, forward strand.
GCGTGGTTCCCGCGGCCACCGGAGTGCCATCCACAAAGAAGCGGACATCCGTGATGGTCTGCCCGGCCGATGGGGCGACCGTCGCCTGGAGATCAAACCGCTGTCCGGGCAGAAACCGCGAGGTCACGGGATTTCCGTCGTCGTTGAACGAGAACAGCATGCTGGGAGGCGTGAGCCGGAGGACGCTGGGATTGGCGTGCACAGCAGCCAGCGTGAGCGAGGCCGCCACGGCAACCACGGCGGAACGGACAAGAGAGGTGGATTTGGATGTCATGGATTGGAACTGGATTGGGGAACAGTGAAACGAAGTGGGAATCAGCGGTTGGTGGTGCTGGCTCTTTGGGAAGCGGTGCTAGCGACCAACCCGGTCGCCACGGAACCGGTGATCCGGATCCGCGCCGGAGACACACGCCCATCGGCCTCTTCGTGGCCGCCGAGCTCGAGCACACCAGTCACCGTCACTTGCCCGTTGTGGCGGGCTGGAATTGGCGGGGACGATCGCGGTAGAAAGACATGGATCGCGGTGACGGGCAGATCGTCACACTCGCCATATTCCCGCTCGTGCAGGCTCTGCGGCACCGGCGAAAGGATGAATGCCCAGGGAATCGGCTGGGTTTGCCGTACCATGTAGCCGTGGAGTCTCACCGGCTTTCCCGCCAAGGCTGTCGCGCGTTCGGTATATTCAAGACCACTCGCACCCGAGGAGGCGCGGAACAGATCGCGAAAGGTGAGGTCGGGGATCCCATCGACCGAGCGCGTCGCCGGGGACTCAGCCTGAGGGCGAACCTCCGACACTGCCGGCATCGGCATTTCCACTACCGTGCGCCGCCGGGGTTGCGGGACGAGGGTCGCCGGCTCGTCCGCCATCAGCGGTGCGACAAGACTCACCAGCACCAAAAAGAACCCGAAGCTCCGACCCCTTCCCACGAAGGAGGCCCTGAGCTGAATCAACGAAAGGTCACGCATTGCGGAAACAGTTTCCGCCGGTTGAGTGACAGCTCTTGGGCGGGCCGGTCACGATTCCGCCAAGGCGCAATGGCAATCCGATGACGAGATGACGGTGCGGTGTCAACCAGGCAACCGATGGGTGGCTCGCGCCACCGGATGCGGGAGCGATCGGTAGGGCGAATCTCCTGATGAGCCGGGTGGGCGGACGGGCTTCACTTCGCGCCGCGGCGTCCCACCTGCCGACTACGCACCCCGCGGCAGAGAGCCTCGCGCTACCGAGTGCGGGAGCCATCGGTAGGGCGAATCTCCTGATGAGCCGGGTGGGCGGACGGGCTTCAATTCGCGCCGCGGCGTCCCACCTGCCGACTACGCAACCCGCGGCAGAGAGCCTCGCGCTACCGAGTGCGGGCACAAGCTCCCCGAGCACCCCAGGAGCCATCGATTCAAACAGGACGCGAACTGGAAACCTTTCGGTGACGCCACACGTTCCGGCTTGGAATCAGTCCCGGCGCAATCTAGCCACTCACGAAACGCCAACCCAGCGTTCCATCAACCAGATGAAATACCACGCCATTTGGATTTCTGATGTCCACCTGGGAAGCCGCCATTCGCAGTCCAAACTGCTTCTCGACTTCCTTCACGAGACGCAATGCCGCCACCTCTATCTCGTCGGCGACATCATTGATGGTTGGGAGTTGAGACGCCGCTGGCTCTGGGACACCGACGCCAACACGGTGATCCAGAAACTGCTTCGAATGAACCGGAAGGAGACCAAGGTCACCTACATCTACGGGAACCACGACGAGTTCCTGCAAGATTTCGTCGGACTCAACCTGGGCGGTGTCCGGTTGGTGGAACGCGCCATTCATGAAGGCGTGGATGGCCGCCGTTTTCTAGTGATGCACGGCCACCAACTCGACGGTCTGGTGTACTTCAACCGAATCCTTGAGCGCGTTGGCTCCCGCCTCTACGACTGGATCCTGGAATTCAACCTGCACTTCAACCGTGTTCGCCGGCGCCTTGGTTTTGGCTACTGGTCGGTCGCGGCACACCTGAAATTCCAGGCCAAGAGCGCCGTCCGTTACGTGACTCGATTCGAGGAGGGCATGGTCCACATAGCCCGACAATCGAATGTGAACGGTGTGATCTGCGGCCACATCCATCGCGCGGAAATCCGGTCGGTGGACGGAGTCGAGTACCTGAACTGTGGCGACTGGGTCGAGAGCTGCACCGCACTCGCCGAGGATTTCGAGGGCAACATCCATCTGCTGAAACTCCATGAAACTCATGCTCGCGGCGCAGGCCGAGGGGCGGGGGCACAGGACGCAGGCGCTGGCGTTTCAACCATGGTGTCGACGGAACGATCACCCGGTTGCGCTGGGGGGCGCCGGGAAGAACCCCAACCGGAATTGGCCGGACTGTTTCACCCGCGGATTTGATTTCCGAATCGAGCCGACCGCCAGTCCCGACTTCAACTATCGCGCGGGTCGGCGTCTCGAGCTGATCGGCATGGAAGTCGCCGGCACGGAATCAATGGGAGACGGTACCAAGAGAACTGCCTCCACGCGGCCACCGCGCCGATGTTCCCTCTCCACGGTAAATCCCTGCGCCGTGAAGGTGGTCAGTTCCACCGGATTCACATACACAATCCACACCGGATACGCAGCGGCATGATATCGCAATCTCAAGGCGACGCGCTTGAGCGTCTCACCGCGAAACGGATTGTAGAGGAAGGCCACCAGCGCCCCGGTCGGAAGTTCGAACTCGGTGGCATCCCCGGCCTCAACGCGAACCTCACACCCGGGATGCTCCAGGCGAAGTCCGCACAGATTGCGCTCAGCGATTTCGACCAGTGACGGAAGCAGTTCGATCCCCAGCACCCGCCGAAATCCGGCGACTAGGCCGAGGGCCAATCCCCGCCCCTTGCCGCAGCCGAAGTCCACAAACGTCGCGCGAAAGGCTGATTCGGGAAAGTGTGACAGAATCGCGGACGCAATCCGTGGGGGCACGCCCTGATACTGAACAGCATCCGCCTCGACCTGCTGGGAGTAGCCCGCCTCGCGCGCACGAACCTCGGAGGGGAGCGTCGTGCGAAGTCCGTGGCATCGATCAAACCAGAATTCTGAAACCACATCCCGGAGCGCTCCGGTTAGCCCGCGTTGCCGCACCGCGGCGGCAGCAAATCCGGCGTATTTTCCAATCACACCAAAGGTTCCGCGGCTGCCGGCTCGCTTCATAGCACCATCCTGTGGGGGGCAAGCTCCAGGATTACGTCGGCGCCGTTACGTTATCGCATCAGAACGTGGCCATCATTGCCGGACTGCACAAAAACCGCTCACGCTCCAGGGCGAATCCCATCGCGGGTTCGGACCGATTTCCAAACGCGTTGCCTCCAATTCGCATGAAAGCGCTTGCCACCTGGACTACGGAAAAGCTGTTCAACTACGTTCACGGAAACCACCTCGTGTACAACACCTGTTGGGAAGATCCTCGGCTGGATCGCGAGGTCATGGAGCTGGGTCCGGACGACGAGATCGCCCTCATCACCTCGGCCGGCTGCAACGCACTCGACTATGCGCTCGACGGGCCGCGTCGCATTCACGCGGTCGACATGAACTTCCGACAGAATGCTCTGTTGGAGCTGAAGATCGCCGGCATTCGTCATCTCGACCACGAACAGTTCTTCAGCGTCTTTGGCGACGGCGGCAGCCGGCACTTCCCGGAGTGGTACCGCACCCATCTTCGTCGTTCGCTTTCCCCGATGGCGCGGGCCTATTGGGACCGCTATCAGCACTTCTTCTCCCGCCGCACCCCAAACGCTTCCTTTTATCACCGCGGTACCACCGGTCTCTTCGCGCGCTGCATGGTGCGCTATTTCAAGATGGCCGGCGTCCATGACGACATCCTCAACATTTTCGCCGCCCGCTCACTTGCAGAACAGCGGGAGATTTATCATTCGCGGGTCCGCAGTCGGATGTGGCGACCGGCGGTGAAGCGGGCCCTGCGCACCGACATTGCTCTCAGCCTGATCGGTGTTCCCGCGGCGCAAAAACAACACCTCGAACGCACCTGTGGACAAAGCGTCGCGGACTTCATGGAGGACTGTGTCGAAGCCGTCTGCACGCGCCTTCCGGTGGCCGACAATTATTTTTGGCGCCTTTACCTCTTCGGCCGTTACTCGCGTGAGTGCTGTCCGGGATATCTTCAGGAAGCAAACTTTGCGCGCCTCAAGGCGGGGTTGGTGGATCGCGTGGAAGTCTACACCGGCAATCTGACCGAGTTTCTCAGGAATCATCCGGGCGACCTTTCGCACTTCGTTCTCCTCGATCACATGGACTGGCTCAGCCATCGGCACCCGGAGGCACTCGCCGAGGAATGGCAACTGATCGTAAAGCGGGCACGGCGGCAGGCGCAGGTGTTGTGGCGTTCAGGCGGATTCAGCGTGGATTTCGTCGACCCCTTGGTGGTGCGTCACCAGGAGGAAACCTGCCGGGTTGGAGAACTCCTGAGCTACGACACCAAGCGGGCCGAGGCGTGTCATCAGCGGGATCGCGTTCACACCTATGGCAGTTTCTACATTGCCCGTTTCCAGCAGTGAATCTCCGGCGCGGCCGGCTCAACCCGGACCACCGCGGATTCTGTTTCACGAGGCCGCAGTGGCTGCGATGCCAGCGGCATCCGGTGGCGCCCATGCGTATTGGCGGGCGGTCCTGGAGCAGGGCTCGGAGGGATTTGCGCCCAATCTGAAGTCGCAACCGGGCTGGATTAGCACCGGCACCGATACCGGCGGATGGCCATTAACGATCCACGATGGTCCATGCCGAAATTCCTTTCCCGCCTCGCTGATCACCCAATACGTCGACTACCCTCGTGTCGAACTCGGGCTGCTGAACTCCACGCGCGACCGCTTGGCGGCGCGGCTCGGATTGCTCGGATTAGAGGGCTTGTTGCGCATCGCGCGAGCGGATCGCGTGGCACAGTGGAACAGTTGGCTCTTGTCCACCAATCTTCCGCCCACCGGCACCGTCGAGACGACCCACGACATCACCCGCCGGTTGATTGAAGAGTTTCCGGACCATGCCATCCTGCTGAAAAACGTGGATTCCATCGAGGATCCGGAATGGCCAGCGGCACTGGCATCGGCGGGTTATTTGCTGATGACCAGCCGGCAGGTCTATCATTTTGACGGACGCGCCGGGGAATTCCGCTCGCGGTCCACGGTGAAGCGGGATCTCAAGGAATTCGCCCGCGACACGCGATACCGCTGGGTTGGTCCGACGGAACTCTCGGTGGCGGATGCGCCATGCATCACGCAACTTTATCACCAACTCTACCTCGAGAAACATTCCGAGCTGAACCCCCAATACACCGAGTCGTTTGTTCGTCGGGCGCTGCGGGAACATTGGCTGGAATTCCACGGAATCCGCAGCGCAGACGGAACCCTGGTCGGCGCGTTTGGATTCTTCAGTCTGGGTGGCACCACCTCCGTGCCGTTCATCGGCTACGACACTACCCTTCCCCAGGAGGAGGCGCTTTATCGCCGACTGGTCAGCGGTATCCTGCAGATCATTGCGGATCGTGGGCAGTCGCTGAACTACAGCTCCGGCGCGGGGGACTTCAAACTTCGACGCGGTGCGATCCCGATAATTGAATATAATGCCGTTTTTTGCGCTCACCTTTCAGCGCCCCGTCGACGCGCCTTTGCCCTGGCGGCGCGGCTTCTGAATCGGTTTGTCCGTCCCTGGATGGAGCGGAATCCGCACTGATCGTCACCGCACCGTCGACGACGCCCCTCGGATTCGGCCACCCGGCGTTCAGTCGCCAAATCCTCACCGAGGCGTCACCCCGTCGACATTCAAAAGGCGGTAGCCTCCCCGCCTGATCGCATCCGACCGACTCCATTCTCGGAGGGGCCGGAGCCGCAATTCAACACCAATAGCATCCATGAATCGAACTCCCCAAGGAAGACAGATTCCAGCGCGCCTCCCCTGGTTGGCCGCCGGACTTCTCGGATTGAACCTCGCCCTTCACGCCGCGCCCTCGTTTCTCGGCGTCGCAGCCGGCGATGCGGCACCTTCGGAAGCCACATTGTGGACCCGGATGGTCGACTCCAACGCGCCTGTGGCGGTGACGTTGACGGCGCAGGTGAGTGCGGATGGTGGGTTTGGGAGCGGGGTATTGAGTTTCCCGGTGACCACGGATGTGTCGCGGGACTACGCGGCCAAGCTGACGGTCACCGGTCTCACTCCGGGAACGCACTACTTCTACCGGTTCACAGACGGCAACGTCATCAGTGATACGGGTCGGTTCACCACCCCTCCGGCTGCCACCGACGCCCGCGGGGTCCGCTTCGCCTTCAGTGGTGACGTGGACGGTCTCATCCGTCCCTACGCCCTGGCCTCCCAGATTCCCGCCAAGAACTTCGACTTCTTCATGTTCGATGGCGACACCATCTACGAGACCTCCGCCAGCATCGGCTCGCCTGCGGTCGCCAGCACCGGAACCATCCCGGCTCCTTCCGCCAACGGCGCCACCGCCGCCACCCTCAAGGCTGATTTCTCCCGCAAGTACCGCGAGCAGTTCCTCCCGGTCAACGCCGGTGGCCAGCCCGCCCTCAAGGCCTTCTACGCGGGCCAGGGCAACTACACCATGCTCGACAACCACGAGCTCGGGAACAAGCAGTACATCAACGGTGGGGCTCCCGCTGGCGGCCCGGTCGGTGACATGCCGACCGGTGCCGGTGTCGATGCCCGTCTGCTCGTCAACGACGTCAACGCCAGTGCCGCGGACTACATGAACCGCTCCACCGGGTTCCAGACCATGCTCCAGGCCTATCTGGATCATCAGCCCATCAAGGATCGCGGTGCTGTCTCCTCGCCCTCCGATCCCCGCACCGACGGTTCCAAGCAACTTTACTTTGCCCAGCAGTGGGGTCGGAACCTTCTGCTCGTGAATGTCGATGATCGTACCTACCGCGACATCCGCCTCAAGAAGGCCAGCGACGGCAGCGACGACACTGGTGCCCGTGCCGACATCACCAACCGCACCATTCTCGGTGCCACCCAGCTCGCCTGGCTCGAACAGACCCTTCTCGCCGCCGAGCAGTCCGGGGTTCCCTGGAAGGTCGTCAACATCTCCGATCCCATCGACCAGATCGGTCCCATCGCCGGCACCTTGAGCCTTTCCAATGCGCCTTCGGCTACCGACTACGGAACTCTCGGCACGCTCACGGTCATCACTCCGACCCTGGCCACCACCAACAGCAAGACGGTCACCGTCGCCAGCACCGTGGGTCTAGTCGCCGGTCAACCGGTCTCCGGTCCGGGTGTCGCCGCCAACACGGTCATCAGTTCTCTCAGCACCGACGGCACCACCTTCACGCTCAACAACACCGCGTCGCTCTTTGCCGGCCTGCCTCTGAGCCTGGCTGGTGCCCCCAGCACCTACGCCCCCGTCAACAACGACGGCGGCAAGGCCTGGGCTGGCGGCTACCGCGCCGAGCGCAATGCCCTCCTCAAGTTCATTGCCGATAACAAAATCCGCAACGTCGTCTTCCTGGCCACCGACGACCATCAGAACCGGGTCAATGAACTCACCTACTCTCCCACTGGCGACACCGCCAACCAGGCGAGCTACGTGAAGGTTCCCTACTGCTTCACCATCGTCTGCGGTCCCCTCGGCGCCACCGGTCCGGATTTCATCTCCAATCATTCCTTCGACCTGGCCAAGAAACTCGCTGACAGCATCGCCAATGCTCAGGTCGCCGCAGGTCTCGAGCCCATCGGTCTCACCGGGTATCCGGGCCTCCATGACGTCGTTCGCGATGGCAACCCTGCCGCCGCCGCCGCGCCTCAGCCCGCTGACTTCTACAGCCCCGATACCTTCAACTACAACCAGCTCGAGATCACTCCCGACGGCAAGACCCTCACCGTCACCAGCTACGGGATCAACTCCACCACCCAGAACTCCTTCCTCGAGTACGACCCCGCCAATAACCCAGAACGCAAACTCTTCGCCTTCTCGGTCGATGCAGCGGCGCCCGCGGTGCAGATTCCGCAGGCGATCAGCTTCGCCGCCCCTGCCGCGGTGGAGTTTGCAGCTGGGCTCACGGTGCCACTGACCGCCACCAGCACCTCCGGATTGCCGATCACCTACAGCGTGATTAGCGGTCCGGCGACCCTCGCCGGTAACACCCTCAAGGTTAGCGGCGCTGGAACGGTCGTGATCAGCGCGTCGCAGCTTGGCGATCCGGTCTATTTCAAGCCCGCGACGCCGGTGACCCAGAGCCTCACTGTTCAAAAGGGACACCAGACGCTCAGCTTCCCCGAGCTGGGTTCTGTGCAGTACTTCTCCGGGTTGGCCGAAGCGTTGAACGCCACGTCAAGCTCCGGACTTCCGGTGTCGGTGCGACTGGTCAGCGGACCGGGATTCCTGGTCAACGACCACGTGCTCAGCCTGCGTGGTGCGGGTCTCATCGTGTTGACGGTATCGCAGGCGGGTGACGCCAACTTCCTGCCCGCCACGGAAGCCACGCGCAGCCTGCGCGTTCTCGGTGAGAGCCAGACCGTCACCTTCACGGCACCCGCGGACACCACCTTCGCACCGGGACGTCCGATTACGCTTCAAGCGACCGCGAGCACTGGATTGCCCGTGCGTTTTGCGGTTGAAAGCGGTCGCGCGACGGTCGCCGGAAATGTCCTCACCCTGACCGGTGCGGGCACCGTGCAGGTCAGCGCGATCCAAGACGGCAATCTCGTGTACTCGCCGTCGGCACCCGTCGTTCGCTCCTTTAATGTCGGACGCGCGGAACAGAGCATCGACTTTGGATCCATCCCCGGCGTGCCGTTCGGTCGCGCTCCGCGAATCCTGTCTGCGAAGAGCTCATCGGGATTGCCCATCGACTACACGCTCATCAGCGGTCCGGGCATCGTGGATTCCAACCGCCTGATCGGCTCCGGCCTCGGTTCGGTGGTGATCGAAGCTGCGCAGTCCGGCAACGCGGACTACCTCCCGGCGCCCCGCGTCACTCAAACCGCGCAAATCATTCCCGGATTTGAGATCGTTCTTCCCCGAAAGGGATCCAGCGATACGGCCCGGTTGCAGGTCTGGCTCGACACCGGCGTTAAGGGCGTGGTGGAAGAAACGCAGGATCTCAAATCCTGGACCCCCATTGGCCAAGCCACCGGCCTCGGCTTCTATGATCCCGCGGAACTCTCGTTGACCCCAACGCAAGTCTCGGGTGCGTCTCGTTACTGGCGCGTCCGCGTCTCCCCGTAGTAATCGTCTGAGCCGGGGGCGTCGCACGCCGTGCGGCGCCTCCGTCGTGTCCTACTCCGTCGAAACCCGGAACCCAAACGAACGCGGCATCTGGCCCTGTGCCAGGTGCCGCGATTTTGTTTCTGGGGCAGTCCTTCGCGACGTCCGGCCTGGACATTGATAGGTCTTTGATCGCTTCCCGGGGCCAATTGATTCCACAGCGGACGGCGGATCGGGCACACGTTTCTCAAGCGTGATCAAAAACACTCGCAGCGAATCACGCAAAATCGATTCACCAGCTTATGAACTTGTATCGCTCTACTCTTCAGGGAATCCGAATGGTTCAAGAGCAGCGCCGTCACCGTCGCATCCAGGAAACAGCCGAGGCTGCCTTTCGCCGCGCAAGCGCTCCATTGCGCCTCCACATCCCCAGCAAGCCGGAGTGCCCGCAACGAAGCCAGTCCACAGCGTCATCCAGCAGCTGATCGCTCCCACCCGTAGAAATCGGCTCGATCTCACGGGGCTTCCAATGTAGTGTGCGAGGATGAGATGGGAGGAACGGTTGGCCATTCTATCCGCGCTGCTGCTGCTCGCCGGCTGTTCGCGTGACGAGACCATCCCGCTCAAAGACGGACGGACGATCCAACTCTGGTCCACGACCTACGGCACCAATCATGTCGCGCCCGGGCAGTTCATCCCCTGGCTCGACAAGGAGCTACCTCGGCTTCCGCAAAAGTTGCTGCGGACCTGCTTGACCAACGCCGCCACACGACTTCAGGAAGTCACGACCGAAGATCCTCAGCTGGTGCTCTGGACCCACCCCGTCAGCGGCACCTCGAACACGGCGGCAGTTCCAATGGTCCGACTCACTTTTCCCGGCCAGATTAATTCGGCAGGAACGCTGGTGTACTACGACGGGACCTGGGGCGGCGGCCGCGAGCGGACACCCGGGGTTGCCACGCTCTCGCTGTTTCGAAGACGGTCGCCAACGATCACCCTTGAAGCCGAGGTCATCGAAGCTGGTACCAGGGATTGGCCGTCCCCCAGCACGGTCCTCCATCTCCACAATCCCCAGCCGTTCAGCGGCGCGAGCTGGAAACTCGAATCCCTACCACGCTCACAAACCAACTCCGGGATCCGCGCCACCCTGTACGATCTTGCCGTCACCAACCGATTCGTGACCAACAAGGCGGGGCGACGTCTTGCATTTCAGCAGACCTGGCTCCGCTTCGACGCGTTGGATGCGGCGCAACGTCCGCTGCGCGTATTGGGATGCACTCTTTCGGATCCGGGCGGCAACAAGCTCTACTTCCCCATTGAAAGAACCTTGGAGAACTCCGTCGCCTATCCCATGCTAGGTGCCTTGTTCGATGACGAGCCTGCATGGCGCCTCCAGGTGGAGACCGCCCTTCCCGATTCGGAACCCACCGGCACTGTGGAGCGAGTGGAGTTCACGGGACTCACCGATCCTCCGGAGGACGATGAGACCGGATCCCGGCCGCGCCCCGCACCCCTCAGGCGGACGAGTCGGCTGATTCCCACTCTGGAGATCAGCGCGTACCAGTTCGCCGCGGGAAAGGCTCCTAAGTTGAGTCTGGGTTTGCGCGGACGTCCGCCTGGAATTCGCGTGGACTTGGAAAAAGTTGTGGATGAGTCGGGACGAGTCTGGAACGCAAGGGAGACAAGCTCCGCCGGCAGTCCGGGATCCGACTCCTCTCATGAATACTCGATGTCCTTCACCAACACCTTCAGCGTCTCGGCAAAGTCGATGAACCTCACGTTCCGGATCTACCGCACGGCGATCTTTGAATTCCATCCCCCAGCACGTTTCAGTTCTGCGGCGCCGTTGCCGTAGTTCCGGTCGTCGAACCGATTCGGGCAAACGCGACTCGGCGAACTCTAAACCTGAATAGGAAAGATTAGACTACAGATTCACACAGATAGCGGAGGGATTCTTGACCGCAGATGAACGCCGATGGACACGGATGTGGAACCTTCTCCCTCAGCCCTCCCTTCAAACCCTTGTCCCAGTTTTGCTTTTCGCCTTTTACCTTTTGCCTTGGGTTTCCCTCGCTTCAAAGGCCCGTGGGGCCGGCATCTTTGTAGCCCACACACAAGAAACGGAGACGAGCCTCAGCGGGGCGGCATCGTCTCGGATCGCGAACTACGTCGTGGTGTGAACGATACGCGCGCCTCGGTGAACGCTGCCTGCGTGCCTTTATCATGGAGGTCCCGGTGCTCCACTCAGTTCGTAGCGAGAGCGGCAGAGGGCTGCCGCACTCCAGGACCTGCGGACACGCTTCATTGGATCACAATAAGCATCGGTGCCCCGGGAGACGCGTGCAGTGATCCCTATTCCATGGTGGCACCGCTCGAGCGTGGTTCGAGTCCGCCTGTCTGCATGCTTAATCTGTGTTTATCCGTGTCCCGCTTTGGCTCCAGTCTGTGTCCGTCACGGCGGCGGCGGCTGGAACGCGGGATCGATGGTGCGGATCGTGCGCAGCATCTTCTCATACGCCGGTCGGTTTTGATGGTAGGGGCCGACCAAAAGAACGCGGACCAAGTCGGCCGGCAAATGCGTGGGTTCACGCTGCGTAAATCCACGGGAGCGCCAGTACATGTCGAGGCTCGATCTCAGGTCACGCATGGCGATTGCGTACTCCCCGGGGGTGAGTGCGGATTCCATCGTCACAAAGTAGGGTGCCAATTGATCCAAGGGGAACGTCGTCCGCGGAAAGTTTTTGATTTGCGCGTACGCTTCGGTGACGGACTCGTACACGCGAGCCTCCCGTTCGCGATGCAGA
>JANXMD010000067.1 GCA_025354845.1 Verrucomicrobiota bacterium
GACTCCGAACGGTCCTGGAGTGCGGCAGTCCTCTGCCGCTCTGGCTGGGAACGGGATGCGAAAGAATGCGGCATTTGGTCCCGCAACGGGGTCCGCGAGTCGAGAGCGCGAGCGGACTCGCGCACTCCAGGACGCTGTCGCGCTCATCCACAATCGGATGGAAAGCACCCAAAACTGTGGACTCCGAACGGTCCCGGAGTGCGGCAGTCCTCTGCCGCTCTGGCTGGAAGCGGGATGCCAAAGAACACGGCGTTTGGTCCCGCAACGAGATCCGTGCTGCCTGCGCGCCCCGATTGTCGGTACGCAGAAGGCGGCCGGAGCACCGTAGGCGCGCCATCGTTGCAGAATCGCATCTCAGTGAAATTTCAAGCTCCGTAGGAAGCGGCATCTGCCCGACGATGGCGCTCCCCTGGGGCTCGTGCTTGCGAGGAATCTCGATGCTACAAAGATGCCGCCCCCCACCGGGGCTGTGTGTGGAAGCAGTTGACGTCCGGGAATGCGAGAGGACTCACGCACTCCAGGACGCTACCGCGCTCATCCACCGCCGTGCGGTTGGCGTCGTCGTGCAGGGCCAAGGTTCAGAATCGCTCCAATGCGACCGGAAGCAGTCGTGTGCCGGCGCAGACCCATGCGGTCTGGAAGTGGGCTGCGCGGGCCAACGGCCCGAGAAACGGCTGCCGTCCCCATTCACATCCTGCGGCCCAGGATGAAAACGCTGGCAGAACCATTCCCGCGTCGGAAACCAGGAAGGCGGGGCACTTCACACGCGTCGCGACTCCGTCACCCAGCGACAGGGCGGGATGTTCGTGCCCGATCAGCCACCGCTTCGCCGAAGGCTCGGAGGATAACTGGAAGTCCCCAGGACTGTCGGCGGCCGGAAGTGTGTCGCCATGGGTCAGCAGCAGGCCGTCGGACAGAAGCGCCGAAACGCAGGTTGCCGGCAGCTTCCAGGTCCGGACACGGGATTCCAGGTTTCGATCGTGGTTCCCAAGGCAGAAGATCAATTCAGCATTCGTGGCCAGAAGTTCGCACAGCTCGCGGAGCGCCTTCTCCAGGACAGGCAGGTCGAGGGCTTCGTGGACAATGTCGCCCAAGAGGACCCATCGCTTTGGCTGGTAGTCCCGATGCAGGATCGAGAGACGATCGAGGGTGTCGTCGGGTGCTTCGAGAGGCAGGAGCAGGCCGCGTTTGCGTCGCGACCACGCGTAGCCGAGATGGAGATCCGCGACCACCAAGGTGCCCGAGCCCGGAAGCGACACACAGCGCCTCGCGTCGAGTCGCGGGCCGTCCGTCCAGGGTTGAGCGGAGGACGGGGGTGTCATGTCATGGCATGGCGGGCAGACCGAGGCGACAAAACAAAAACGGGCGCCGGAGTGCGGCGCCCGCGAAGGGATCAGAGGGCAACTCGGAGACTAGGCGCCCATGCCGTCTTCGAAGCTGCCGGCCGCCTGCGGGAAGCACAGATTCTGCGCCACGTAGCGGACGCCGTCGGCGGAGCAGAAGTCGAGTTCCTTGTGGGCCGATTCGGCTTCCACCACCAACGGAGCCGACTTGGTGCCCATGAGTTTGGTGTACCGGTCCTTGTATCCTACCGCGAGCAACAGCTCGACGTAGCGCTGCATATTCAGGTCGCCGGATCCGAGATCGGTGAACTGCATCGCCCGCTTGGGCCAGTTGGGTTCCATGGCGCGCAGCGGGAAGCCCGGGCGGACCACGAAGTTCTTTACGTGGGCGGCGTAGATGTACGGTCCCACTTTGAGAAAACGGCTTTCCCAAGATTCGCCTTCCCAGCAGTGGCTGGGATCGGCGTTCACCGCGAGACAGGGATCGTTGTCGCAGATTTTGACCAACGTGAGGAAGTCGTCGGCGCACATGGCCGCGGTGCCCGGGTGAATCTCGTGCGCGAGTTTGATGCCGAGTTCATTGGCGTGCTTGCGGAGCTTGGCCGTCTTCTTGACGAACCGCTCCTTACCTTCCTCGAGCAGGTCGAAGCCGCCACCGCTCCAGAACCCCCAGGGATATCCGCTAGCGAGTTCCCAGCCGAAGGCGACGCCCCAGAACATGGGCATGATCTTCACGCCAAGGTCGGCCGAGAGATCCATCAGCTTGAGCAGGTAGGTCTCGTGCCACCTTTCGATCTTGTCCGGGGCCTGCTTGGCCACGTCGGCGGGAATGAAGGGATTGCCGGAGCGGGTCCCGGTCCAGGCGCTGGTGTGGACCCAGAACGGGCAGTGCGCGCTGATGCCGTCGAGCGACATGTCGCGTGAGCCGAAGGTCTCACGGATTTCCTTGGCCGACTTCAGCCCCTTGGCGCCGTGGAGCATGTAATTGCTTGGCTGCGCCCCCAGCGCGCCGGCGGCCTTGGCATAGTCAAGGAACTGGGCGAGGGATTTGGCGCCATGCTGGGCACCTTCGATCGAGGCATGGTAGGCGTTGGCCATAGTGGAGGCGTGTGTAGGAAGTGAATGCGGAACGCGTTTCCCTTTATCTTCGAGAAGGCTCGGGGGCAAGCTTCAAGCCACGGGACGAGCGAATTTGACGGCGATCCCCTCCTCGCCGAAGCACTCAGCGGACGTTCGGGGGGCGCAAAAACACTGCGGATTCGCCCTGGATTCCGGTGCGACCGACTGCGGAAACGCGCACCTCGTCAGGGAAGGGAGTTCCCCCTTTCCGCCGGAGCTCGCGGCCTCCGGGTGTGCCGGCCAATAATTCCGTGGACCACTGGGTTCCCGTTCTCGATTGCATCACCAGCACGCTGACGGGTTCGCCGGCGCCGGGTTTCCAGGCCAATCGCAGGGTGTGGCTCCAATTGCCAAATCGCGCCTCAATCACCGGCCGTCCCGGAGCGCGTTTCCCGAGCCAGGGAGCGGCTGGGACCAGCGCTGGTCGCGCGAAGACGTCGTGGTTCAGGGTGGCTGCGAGACCGCCCAGATTGTCGCGCAAACTGCTCGCGTTCCAGAACACCACTCCCGCCGCGCCGGATTCCTGGCGGGTGAGGCGCACCTGATTGGCGATATCGTCCGATCGTCGGTCCTTTCCGATGCTCGCGCTCGAGAGGCCGGGAACGATCCAGCGGCCCATGGGATTCTGCTCAACCCACCATTTGAGCAGCGGTTGGAAGGCTTGTTCCTTGCGATCCAGGCCCCAGTACAGTTGCGGCGCGCAGTAGTCACACCAGCCGTTTTGGAGCCAGAGTCGCGCGTCGGCATGCAGCAACGCAAAGGAGTCAAAGCCCTTGATGCCCGCGGGAAATCCGGGCCGCCAGATGCCGAACGGACTGATGCCGAACTTCACCCAGGGTTTGGTCGCGTGGATCGACGCATTCGCCCGCTGCACGAACTGACTGATGCAGTCGCGCCGCCAGTCGTCGCGCTCCAACGTGCCGCCGCTGCGACGGTATCGCTGATAGCTCACGTCGTCGGGGAAGGGGGCGTTCACACCGCCCACCTTTTCCGGGTAGGGGTAAAAGTAATCATCCATGTGCAGTCCATCGACGTCGTAACGGCGGACGATGTCGGTGATGACCTGCAACGACCAGTCGCGGACCGCAGGATTGCCCGGATCGAGCCACAGATGGCGGACGTAGGAGAGGACCCAGTCGGGGTGACGTGAACTGATGTGGTCTGCAGAAATGGGTGAAATCGCCTGATGATACCGGGCCCGGAATGGGTTGACCCACGCGTGGAGTTCCAGGCCGCGGGCGTGGGCTTCGGCACAGGCGAACTTGAGGGGATCCCAGCCACCGCCGGGGGCCTGTCCCATGCGCCCGGTGAGATACTCGCTCCACGGCTCGAGTGCCGATGCGTACAGGGCGTCACACGCGGTACGCACCTGCAGGATGACCGCGTTGAGCTTGAGGCCCCGGGCTCCGTCGAGAAGGGTTCGGAATTCCTGCTGCTGTTGGGCTATCGGAAGGCCGGGGCGACTCGGCCAGTCAATGTTGCCCACCGAGGCAATCCACATGGCGCGAAATTCGCGCGGAATCGCTGGCGGTTCAGCCGCGATCACCCGGCCGACGAAAAATGCCAGGAACGCAAACCGGGACGCCGCGAGCAGGAGCTGCGCGGCGTCACTTGGAAAGGAGAACCCGGAACGGCGAGGTATCGCAATCATGGCGGCGTGAGCCACCCTGAAGGAATCGTCGAAGGAAGCCAGTTCTCGAAAGCGGATTATCGAGACACCGGAGCCGGGATCGCCACAGCGGCCTTGGCCGCGCGCTGAACTGTCCGGTGCTTCAACCAGGCGATGCAGCCGACCCCAATCACGGCCATCACCGATCCCCAGGTGCTGGCTTCAGGGACCACATCGGCGTAGCTGGAGCCGATCTTCAATTCGTCGACGCTGAAGCCGAGGCTGCCGTTGATCTGGATGGTGCTGAGGCTGGCGCCCAGATCGATGCTGCTAAGCGTTGCCGCGGCCGAAGCCGGT
>JANXMD010000072.1 GCA_025354845.1 Verrucomicrobiota bacterium
TTGAGAGTGGGCAGCAGAATGATAAGGGAAAACTAGTGTTTGTTCAAAGGAATTCGCATAATACTCAACCTATTGGAACTGGATTGCTTACTTTGACGAAGAGTAAGGCCAAGTCAGTTTATTTCCCACTTGGAGACTGGCAGTAATGGAAGACATCGCTTGTGATGGATCACGCAAAGTAGTATTAAAAGCAAAGCGAACGCAGAAATGCCAAAAGTGGAGCATAATCAGCAGCAAAGGACAAAAGCCTTAGCGACTTATTCGGGCTCAGCAATGATAACTTGAATGATTTCGAGGTCAGACTTTAGCTTTTCGGGTATGAAGAGAAACAAGGGGGTAAGAGCAAACCAGTAGAAAAGGAAAATACTCAAACAACCACAAAAGTAGAAACAAGGACATAGTCAAGGTCTGAATCTAATAAGTTGCGAGGTCGTATTTAGGCGGAGTTCAAAGATGTTGAAGAGGGCCTTAATGAAGAGATGGATCTTTTGGACATGATGGATAACTGACTTTTATTTTGATTCAAGTTTGTGTGGGAGGAATGATGTGATTAGCTTGGAAAAATCATTGGAATTTCTTTTTTCTCATCATCAAGGAAATCTCTTTGAGTTTCTATGTCATTATTTTATCGTAGTTGCGGTTCGGAGAGGCATTAATAGTGCCTTAGTAATCCTTGTCGTCCTGTTCGCCGAAGTGGTTAATGATAGCCTTCATTGAAACGACATCTTGACCTTTCTTGATGGGTTGCTTCTCCTTAGATGTGCTTCTTTCTAACGTATACTTTCTTTCTAAGAGTTGATTCCTCTCTTAGATGGCCCCCTTCATGGATGTCAAGTTGTTGTCCCGCAGCATTTTCATCATTTCTGACTTATCAACGTTCATCTTTTTCTTGCGTTATTGCAGATAGTGTCGTGTATGGCGTGCTTGGTTGATTCTTTCCTATTTGCTTACTGTTTTTATTATTGACTCTTTCAAGAGTTATTACTAATGCTTCTTGCGTCGCTACACAAAGCTTTCAGTTGGGATTCGCTCATTCTTCCTCTTTTCGTTCACTGGTCTTCGCTTCTTCTTGAGACTCTTGCTTCCTTCATTTGCATATTCAGGGTTGCTGAAGGTCGTCTCATCTAGCCGCACGCGCAGCGAGTGGAACTTCTTCTCCTTTTCAGACATCTTTTCCTTCAAAGTCTTGGAGATTCCATCTAATCTAGTACTCTTCCTGGTGCACGACTCTGATAGTTTCTGATTCCACTGTTTCACATATACCTTCGACTGTTCGAGTTCTCTCTAGCTCCTTTCCTTATTCTTGTTGACTATGTACTCCCACTTGCTAATCTCTTCTTCGGCTCGCTTGCTCCTTTGCATCAAGACACGCATCGCGTTCACAACGAGCCCTCATCAATCGGTGAGGTGGCTCCTGCCTGAGAATTCACGGGGATTCCGGCTCGTCCTTGTTCACGCGGAATCTGGCGAGGGAACCGGTGTGCTTCCAGCCGAATCCCCACCGAATCATGCCGCGATTCCTTCCCGTCAGGGATCCACAGCCTGAAGCGACCCACGGCCGTTGAGCCTCGTTCCCTCAACATCGGCAGCCGACCGGGGAACAGGGAGGTGCGGCAGCGAATCACGCAGGCGAGCTGGAAAAGCCCCATTTTCGGCCGGCGGCGGGAAACTTTCACGTTCGCGGGCATTCAATCCCCTTGACCCACCCTAAATGGAGACAGAGGGTGCGAATGGGCCATCACCCACCCGACGACGTGTCGATTTTCGACCTTCCCGCCGATGGGTGTTGGTGCCCCAAGGAATCGAACTTCACCTCAAACAAACAATAACCAATGCCCGAGAACTCCAAAAACCCCACTCCGCCCCCCACTCCTCTTACGATCACCTGCCATAAAGGTGGAAAAGCCGGGAGGGGCGACCGTTTTGAACCGAAAATCATCTCCGTGACGCCCAATCAGGAGGTCCAATTCGTCTGCGCTCCCGACAGCAAGGGGAAGGTCGCGAAGATTTACTTCATCAGCAATCGATCGCTCGATGTATCCCTTTTCGGAGTCGACCATTTTCTTCTCACCAAGGGCAGTCCTCAGACGCTCACCGTCAGGAAAGATCCGAGTGTTGGTTCGAACCCATACACGCTCAGCTTTAAAAAACCCACTCTGCGGGACACCGGCGGCACGGCGAGCGTGAAGGTCAGCTCGAACTAATCCCGGAAACCGCAGCAGCCTCAAACCAAGGTCGTGACGACGGTCAAAACGCTGCGCGCCCTGGTCGTCATGACCCCTGTCCTTCGAGGGTGACCGCGGCGGCGCGAGCCTTTGCCCGCCACTTGGGTTCCAAATGGGGATTCCTGGCCAATGCGTTGGTCAGGAACTCCCAGGCGCGATGCGCGTTCGTTCGGCGTGCGATTGGATCCAAACCAGGGATCCGCGGGTCGCCCAGGCGTCCGCTCAATCGGGACGTAAACTGAGGGCAAGCTCCAAGGCCGAGCGAACAGATCGGATGTAACCAGAACCGCGGCGAGGTAATGCGGAAGTGACGTGTCACCGATCGAATCCGGGGCAACCACGCGGCGCTCAAGCAGCCCAATGCACCTGGGGAGCGACGGCTCGCCCCAGCTTTGGGGCGTGACCGAAGGAACAAAATCGTCAGGCTTCCTCCGGCATGAGAATAATCCGCACCTTCGTGGACCCGCTCTGTTTTGGACCGAAGAAGTCGCGATGGGTTTGCGGACCGGTGCGGCCGGAATTTCCTACGACGCCAAGTCCGCCCGCCATGCACGGCCTGCCCTCGTGTCGCATCCTGGCACGCTACTGCGCATGACCGCAGACGGCAAACGTACGGACATCCTCTAAAGCTGAGCCTGCCCGCTTCCGACGGCACAACCATGACCCAGTCGCTCCACGGGACGATTCACCAGCTTGCCGAATAATGAACACTTCAGACGCGCGTCCCCTAGTTCGCCTGATTACCAGTTGGGTCAGCATCCTGACGTTGCTCAGCCCGACGCTGCACGCGGCGGAGGACACCAACTCTCCGGTGCTCACGGTCAAACGCATTTTCACCCCCGGGGAGTTTGACGTGGAAGGATTCTCCGGTCGTTGGCTGGACGACAGCTCGGGATACACCACCTTCGAAACCAACAAGGCACCCGGCGGCGGTCGTGATCTGGTTCGCCATGATCCGAAGACCGGCACCCAGGACGTCCTGGTGCAAGCGTCGGAGCTCGTTCCGCCACGTGAGTCCTCGCCGCTCGGCGTCGACGGCCACACTTGGTCGAAAGACCGATCGAAGCTGCTGATCTTCACCAACACCAAGAAGGTTTGGCGTACGAACAGCCGGGGCGACTACTGGGTGCTCGATCGGACCAGCCATGAACTGCGCAAGCTCGGTGGCGAAGCGCCCGCCTCGACCCTGATGTTCGCGAAGTTCTCCCCGGACGGCCGGCGCGTAGCCTATGTGCGCGAACGGAATCTCTACGTCGAGGACCTCCAGAGCCGACACATCATCGCGCTGACCACCAACACCTCGCCGGAGATCATCAACGGCACGTTCGACTGGGTGTATGAAGAGGAGTTCTTCCTGCGCGACGGTTTTCGCTGGAGCCCCGATGGACGATCCATCGCCTATTGGCAGCTCAATACGGAGGGTGTGCCTGAAGTCGCGCTCGTGAACAACACCGACGGACTCTATCCGAAGACGCAGCTCATCAAGTATCCCAAGACCGGCGAAATGAACTCCGCCTGCCGCGTCGGGGTCGTCGATGCCACCGGCGGACCCACGCGCTGGTTGGAGGTGCCCGGAGATCCGCGCAACCACTACATTTTCGACCTCGAGTGGCCAGAAGGCTCGGCAGAGATCTTCCTACAACAGCTGAACCGATTGCAGAACACGAATCACGTCCTGCTCGCCGATCCCGTCACGGGAAAAGTGAAAACCCTCTTCACAGACATCGACGCCGCATGGGTAGAGCCCCATCAAAACCTCACCTGGCTCAAAGACGGCAAACGGTTCGTCTTTCCGAGCGAACGCGATGGTTGGGATCACCTCTACCTGGCCAACACCGGCAGCGACAAACTGAAGCGGCTCACGCCGGGCAAGCACGACGCGATTGCACTCGTCCACGTAGATGAGAAATCCGAACGAATCTACTACCTGGCGTCCCCGAAAAATCCGACGCAACGTTACCTCTACCGGTCGGATTTCAACGGGAGCGGGACGGAACGCGTCACGCCAACGACCCAACCGGGCACCCATTCCTACCAGGTTTCCCACGACGGCCGATGGGCGTTTCACACGTGGTCGTCCAGTGGCCAGCCGCCGACAACCGAGCTCATTTCCCTGCCCGACCACAAGCAGGTGCGCGTTCTGGAGGAGAACAAAAAACTCAAGGAGCGCGTCGCTCTGTTAAAGCTGCCGGAGACCGAGTTCTTCAAGGTCCCGGTTGCCAAAGGCGTCGAGTTGGATGCCTGGTGCCTCAAGCCGGCCGACTTCGACGCGACGAAGAAGTATCCGCTTCTCATCCACGTCTATGGCGAGCCCGCCGGTTCCACAGTGAAGGATGCATGGGGCGGCACCTCGCAGCTGTGGCATCACATGCTGGCGCAGCAGGGCTATCTGGTGATGAGCTTCGACAACCGCGGCACCGCCACCCCCCGCGGGCGCGACTGGCGCAAGTCCATCTACCGCCAGATCGGCATCCTCGCCTCGCAGGACCAGGCGGCGGCCCTGAAACACGTTCTCGCCACCCGCTCCTACGTGGACCCCGCCCGCGTCGGAATCTGGGGCTGGAGCGGCGGCGGATCGATGACCTTAAACGCCCTGCTCCGTTATCCCGATCTCTACAGCACCGGCATCTCCATCGCCTCCGTTCCCAACATGCGCTACTACGATACGATCTATCAGGAGCGCTACATGGGCCTGCCAAACGATAACGCCGAAGGCTATCGAAACGGGTCCCCGCTAACCTTCGCCAGCCAGCTCAAGGGCAACCTCCTTCTGGTCCACGGCACCGGCGATGACAATTGCCACTATCAGGGCGCCGAGGCGCTGGTGAACGAGTTCATCCGCAACGGCCGACAGTTCCAGCTGATGACGTATCCCAACCGATCGCACAGCATCAACGAAGGATCAGGCACCACCCTGCACCTCCGGGAACTGATGACCTCCTACCTGCACGAGAAACTTCCTGCGGGGCCCCGCTGAAGCAGCTCGCCTAAAACCAACTCTGCAAAAGCGAACTCGCTCAATCCGGGGCGACCACGCGGAGAAACGGATCCGGTGGCGTGCCGTTTTCGAGATCCACGGCGGAGTTGGTCTCTGTCGGCAAATGCCACTGCCGAAACCGGAATGGACAACCCCCGGCAAAACGCCAACCGTTTCCCAGCCTCTCCCACCTTTTGAAACCCCCTAATCGCACATTCCATTCCTCACCTTACCCCGGAGGTTCACGGAACTTCGTGGGAACATTCGCCGGACTCCTCGCCGGCTTGAGCGGGTATTGGGGAATCGCCGCGGACGCCGAATTGTGGCACGCTACTCCGTTGACCTCGGGCGGATTCACTGGAGGCATTGAGGGTCCGGCGTGCGACCGATCAGGGGCCCTTTATTGCGTCAGTTTGGAAACCGCCCAGACCATCGCGCGCGTCACGCCGGACGGCCACGCGGAGATCTTCCTCACGCTCGCGCCCGCCAGCGCGGGCAATGGCATCCGGTTCACCCCGTCGGGTGTGATGTTCATCGCTGACTATACCGGCCACAATGTCCTCCGCGTGGCGCCTGGTTCGAGAACGGCGACCGTTTGGGTCCACGAACCGCGGATGAATCAACCCAACGACCTGGCCATCGCCACCGACGGCACGCTCTACGCCAGCGATCCCGACTGGAAGCGGGGAACGGGTCAGGTCTGGCGAATCACTCAGGACGCGAAGACGCATCTCGAAGCGAAAGATTTGGGCACCACCAACGGCATCGAGGTGAGCCCCGATGGGCGCCACGTTTACGTGAACGAAAGCGTACAGCGGAATCTTTGGGTCTTTGATCGGACGTCGGATGGTTCGCTGAAAAACCGCCGGCTGCTGCGGAAGTTCGAGGATCACGGCTTCGACGGCATGCGATGCGATGTCGATGGCAACCTCTACATCACCCGCCCGGGCAAGGGCACCGTGGTGGTGGTTTCGCCCGAGGGAAAGACGCTTCGCGAGATTGACGTGCTCGGCAAGCATCCCAGCAACCTGTGCTTTGGTGGGCCCGACGGTCGCACGGTGTACGTCACCGAGGCGCACGAGAAACGCGTGGTCCAATTCCGAACCGATCGTCCGGGCTTGGAATGGCTGCGTTGGCAATCGTCCGCGAAATGACCCCGTCCTTTCTCAGCTGCGATTGGGGCACCACGAACTTCCGTCTCCGTCGTGGCGATTCAGACCCCGCCAGCGCGGCCGAAGTTCGCAACGATTCCGGTGCCGCCAAACTCGCTGCCAGCGGAGGCGACCGTGCCGCCGTCTTCCGCCAAACGCTGGAACAGGCACTCACCGAACTTCGTGCCCCGTCGAATTGGCCGGTGGTCATTTCCGGCATGGCCAGTTCGACGATCGGATGGAAGGAACTTCCCTACGCCCGTCTGCCCTTCGCGCTGGACGGATCCGACATCGTGAACGCCCGCCTCGATGGCCGGGTGCACCTCATCTCCGGGATCCGGAGCGATCGCGACATGGCCCGCTGCGAGGAAACCCAGGCCATCGGGCTCGGCTCGCTGCTCGGCCCACGCCTGCCGCAACGGGCGCGCTTCATTCTCCCGGGAACTCACTCCAAGCATCTCGACATCCTCGATCATCGCATCGTCGGCCTGCGCACCTTCATGACCGGCGAACTCTTCGATGTGCTGCTGCGCCATTCCGTTCTGCGGCACACCACAGAACTGTCGGCGCCGTTTGAGGAAGGGGCCTTTTCTGAAGGCGTGGCGGAGGCCGCTCGCGAGCCGCTCACGGCGCTTCTTTTCCAGACCCGCACTCGGCAGGTGCTAGCGGGAAATCCCTCAGGATCCAACACTTCGTTTCTCAGCGGTCTGCTCATCGGCGCCGAATTGGCAACGCTGCGGACCGATTCAAGCGAACGCGACGACGACCCGGTATTCCTCGCAGCCGGAGCGGCGCTGCGTTCCGCATACCAGTGTGCAGCGCGTGTGCTTGGGATCTCGGGACGTCTGGAGGTTGTGGACTCCGATTCCCTCACTTGGCATGGACATCAGGTCTTGTGGAAACGGCTGACCCGTCACAACGGATGAACGCCCTGTCCCGCTTTGATCGGGCTCGATTCGACGCCCTGCCGGTCGTCGGGATCATTCGTGGATTCGCCCGTGAGGTGGTCGAACCCATGATTGCGGCCGCGATCGAAGGCGGGTTGCGCAGCGTCGAGATCACCCTGAACACTCCCGACGCCGAGACCTTGATCCGCCTGACACGCGAGCGCTGGGGCGATTCGGTAAATGTCGGTGCCGGCACGGTGACGACGCTCGACGGACTCCATCGCGCGCTCGACGCCGGTGCCGGATTCATTGTCACGCCCACGCTGAATGCCGACGTCGTCCGTGCCTGCGTTGCCCAAGGCGTCCCCGTCATGCCGGGAGCGATGTCGCCGACCGAGATTGTGGCGGCATGGGAACTCGGGGCGACCCTGGTCAAAGTATTTCCCGCCGATGGCCTGGGACCTGCATTCATCCGCTCCCTGCGCGGCCCGATGCCACACATTCCCTTAATGCCTACTGGCGGCGTGACCGTGGAGACGCTGCCAGCCTTTCGTCGCGCCGGCGCCGCCGCGTTTGGAGTCGGCACGCCTCTCTTCGATCCAAAGCGTGCCGCGGCCCGTGATTGGTCCTGGTTCCGCTTGCAGGCAGAACGATTCGCGATCGCCTGGGCGACGCCTATCGACTCGGGCTCAGAACCTCACTGCTCGTCGGTCACCCAGTGACCCCCCTTTTGTTTGAGCACGGTTTGGGACCACAGGTCATACCCAAGCGGCGTGTTCAGGTTCGGGTTGCCGCAGATCAACAAAAGCTGGCCGCGGCCATCATCTCGAACCACGTAAAACGTCTGCCGCGGATTCCGTGATACCCAGCTCCACAGGTCGCGAAATCCTCCCTGCAGAACGGGGCGGACGAGGTTCTTGAGGGCGCAACGCCTGGCTGCGGCGACGATCTCCCGTCGTTCCTGCGCCGAATATCGATCCGAAATCCGCAGGGTCGGCGGGCGCAGCCACAGGACGACTCCTGCGAGTACCAAGCACGCGGCGAACCCGAGCGCCCACGCTGTCCGATTGTGTCGCATTCGACTCGATTCCACATTTCAGAATCCACGCCGAGAACCATTACGCCGGCAAGATGCTGGCGCTCCGTGCGAAAGCCATCACGCTGTCCATTCGACGCGTTTCGTCATACCCCACCGGACCGGCTGAAGCCGGGACTCCGAACGGCGAGCCACCCCCTCGTCGAGATTCTCAGCCTTGCTCGTTTTCCGGTCGCGTCGCCCTTCTTTCCTGTTTTCCTGCTTTCCAAATTTTAATCCGTCATTCTCCCGCGCGAAATTCCACCCACGGTTGACTCGGTCGATCCTTCAAGAGCCCCTCCTGCCAGTCGTACTGTGGATGATCGCGGAGAAAGCGCGCGGCATTGAACGGCATCCCGTCCGCCGAACCCCAGCGGCCGAGGAAGCGCAGTTGTTTCCCCAATTTGGCGTCCACCACCTTGCCGTCAAACGTCCCACTGGGTGAGAACGGCTCCCCGTGTCCACCGAACTGGGCCGCATCGAGCTCGAAGTGACCGCAGAGACTTCGGGCGCCCGGATTGCGCCGCCCGAGATATACGTCGAAATCATCCGCGAGAAAGCGTTCCGCCGACGCGGTCGTGATGCGCCCCTTGTTTTGCGCGATCAACTGCTTCCAGCGCACCCGCCGAGCCGCTGCGGATTGCCGGATGTCGGTCGGACTCCGCTCCGTCTCAAGACGCAGCAGCGCGGTGTCTTCCGCCACATTGGAGCCGGCGTAGTAACCGTCCTGGGTGGACTCGTAGGCCACGTACTTGAGGCCCAGCTCCAGTCGCGCAATCTCCCCGGTGTTCACGTCGCCCAAAAGCCATGCATTGGCGTAACCGCCGTTGTTGCCCTGACGCATGATCGTCGACCACTGGCTCAAGGAGCGGGCGTCTTGAGTGGCCCGGCGAAAC
>JANXMD010000094.1 GCA_025354845.1 Verrucomicrobiota bacterium
GTTCGCGCATGAAATGGCGGAAGTAAAACACCGTCTCAAGCAGGGTGTTTTTTCCGTTCTCGTGCACCACCACGTGAAGCAGGTTCCACCGGTGATGCTCCCGGCACAGGATCAGGTCGGAAACCAGCAGCATGAGCAGCGCCGGAGTGACGAGGGTGGCCGGGAACGCCGCCATTTCCGGCCACCCGAACCGGCGCCCGGGCGCCCCCGGTGCGGCGGCCGATCCTGGAGGATGTCGGAAGCTGTGGGTCACGCGAAGCAAGCGACGGATGATTCCTCCTGGGCACGCGCGGCTGCGGCCCATGCCATGGTTTGGCCAGATCGGAGAATGTCGTGAACGTGCGTGTACGCGAAATCGCCGCCACGGCCCGCCATGTCAACATTCGTCAACCGCGACAGCCACGTGCGGATCCTGGCCACGGTGTTGGTGGTGTCGGTCTTCAGCACTGGATACGCGGAATGCATGCGGCGAACGCACCCATCCACCACGTCCTCGTGTCGAATCAAACCCGTTCGCGTAAACTCACCCGCCACCCGTTCGATGAGTTCAGCGTCGGGTGCGTTCCAAACCGAGTCCGTCGTCCAGCACGGAATCTCGGCAACGAGCTGGGTTTGATCAGGCGGCGACATGAATGGGCTCCGGTTCTTGGGCTCGTATACCCGGGTGATCGGCGTCCGCGCATCCGAGAAATAGATCGAACCGTTTCCGGTCACCCGGGGACGATTAATCCCAATGGCGACAAGCAGAACATTTCGGAAGCGCAGTCGAGCAGCGATCTCCAGGACGTCCGCGGGCGGGAGCGGGTCGAGGAGTTTCAGAAACCGGGTGAGTGGAAGGGTGTTAATCACCTGCGACGCAGGAATCGCCCGTTCTCCGTTTATCTCGATCGACTCCACGCGCGCGTCCGACCGCCGAATGGAAGTCACCCGGGACTCCAGCTCGATGTGCTCGCGCCCGATCGCATCGGCCAAAGCCTCGGCGACCATGCCGAACCCGTGCTTGGGATAGTAGAAGCGACCATCCAGATGCTTCACTTTGGCGCGCCGCCCCAGGAGGAGCTCGCGGACAAAGGATCCCAGCTGTAGTCCCTTCAACCGCTTTCCCGAAACTGAGGGTGACAACTCGCATCCGTCGACTCCCCACAGCTTTTTGGAGTAAGGCAGGAGAAAGATCTCCGCGAGAAAACGTCCATACGTGTGGACCACCCGCGACTCGAATGTTTCCGGATCCGCCCTCCCGTTGAGCCTTGCGCGGATGAGATCAGTAGTCGCGCGGAAAATGGAAGCGGGGCCAAACGACCGGAGCAGATTGAGCGGAGTCAGTGGGAAATCGACCCACCGATTGCCATAAACGATTTGGCTCGGCAGTTCGCACGAGAGAAGATCCGCCCCGAGGAGCTCACGCACGATGGCGGTCATTTCCGGATCCTTGTCATGGAAGCGGTGAGCCCCGGAATCGAATCGGAACGCTCCGTGCTGATGCGTAATCGCATTGCCGCCCACGCGGTCTGCAGCCTCGAACAGACGCACGGGAAGGCCCGATCGCGTCGCGAAGAAGCCCGTGGCCAAACCCGCAGGCCCCGCTCCGAGGATCAAATGTCGGCTCAGGCCTGAGTTCATCGCCACGGGTCCGTGCGAGGACAGAGATCGGCCGAACCAGCATTCCCGGGTAGGTGTGAATGCATGAGTCCCCAATTGGAGCGAAATTCTCTCCGGCTGTCTTCAGGGATTATTCCGTGCCTTTGGCGTGGTTCTCGGTACACTGGTTGGACATGCCATTTCGCGATCTCGCGCTCCATCCGGCGGTTCTCAAGGCGGTTCAGGAAGCAGGGTACACCGAGCCCACTCCCATTCAGGCGGGGGCCATTCCTCCGATCCTGGCCCGACACGACCTCATCGGTATCGCGCAAACCGGCACCGGCAAGACGGCCGCGTTCACCCTGCCGGTGATCTCCCTGCTCGCCGACCAAGCGGCTGCCGGCCCCGTTCGCCGTGGTACCCGAGTCCTCATCCTCGCCCCCACCCGCGAGTTGGTGGTCCAGATTGACGAGAACGTGAAGGCTTACGCCAAGCACCTGTCGCTCCGTGTGGCGACAGTGTTCGGCGGTGTGGGCGAACACCCGCAGATCCAGGCCCTGCGCGGCGGGGCGGACATCGTGATCGCGACGCCGGGCCGCCTCATGGATCTCACGGATCGCGGCTACGGCGACTTTACCGGACTGCAGTTCCTCATCCTCGACGAGGCCGATCGCATGTTGGACATGGGCTTTCTCCCGTCGATTCGCACCATTGTCCGCGCGCTTCCCCGCAAACGTCAGACACTGCTCTTCTCCGCGACGCTCTCGAAGGAAATCGAGTCGCTCACGCACGAGTTTCAGCAGCATCCCAAGACCGTGCAGATCGGCCGCCGGTCGAATCCGGCCGAGACGGTGGCCCAATGGGTCTACGAGGTGCCCAAGCACCTGAAGCCGGCGCTGTTGGCGCATCTGCTCAAGGATCCTGGCCTTTCGATGGTCCTGGTATTCGTGCGCATGAAGCACGGCGCGGATCGCGTCGCGCGTGGCTTGGAGAATCGTGGCATTCGCACTGCCACGCTGCATTCCAACCGATCGCAGTCCCAACGACTTCGCGCCCTGCAGGAATTCAAGGCAGGCACCGTGCGCGTCCTCGTCGCCACCGACATTGCTGCGCGCGGCATTGATGTGGATGGCATTTCGCACGTGGTGAACTTCGACTTCCCGATGCATTCGGAAGACTACGTGCACCGCATCGGCCGCACCGGCCGGGCGCACGCCGTAGGGGATGCCATCAGCTTTATCACCTCGGAAGATACAGCCGCGTTGCGCTCACTCGAGCGCTTCATCGGCCGCGGCATCCTGCGCAAGCGCGCCGAAGGGTTTGACTACAATGCCTCGGCTCCCGCGGGCGCTCCTGCGGGTGTCAGTGACGGCGGCGGCCAGCGTGGCGGTGGTGGACGTCAGGGTGGCGGGGGCGGTCGCTCCGGTGGTGGTGGTGGTGGCGGACGACCCGGCGGCGGTGGAGGCCGGCCGAGCGGCGGGGGGCCCCGCGGTGGTGGTGGCGGTGGCGGGGGAGGCGGACGTAGCTTCGCGCCGCGGCGCGGGCGCTGATCGGCGCGGCGCGGCGCGCGCCGAGTCGAAGGTCTCAAGTCGAAGGACGAAGGTCCCGGAGCGGATTTGTGGCGATGCCCTTCGCCCAAGGCTTTCGGCACAAGGCGGCGTCAAGGGTCGCCAGCTTCAAGTGATGATGCCGGGCCAGCGTAACGAGGTAGGCGTCGGTGGAATCGGAATGGCTCTCGATTCCCGGAAGCCGGTCGACGGGAAGCCCCTCAGCCAGAAAGTGTGCCCCCTTTCGGCGGGTGATGTCTTCCAATGCGGCCAGAGCGTCGGGGGCTGAGGCTCGATAGCCGGGAGACAGGCTCACCCGGAGGAATCCCAATTGTGTGATCGGACAGGTGGCGAACGTTCGCTGCCGTTCGAGCCAGGAGCGTGCCTCGCGGTGGTTCGTGTGAGATTGCCAGGCGCAGGCGAGGAGGAAATTCACATCCAGCAGGTGACTCATGGGAATTCCGCGAGGATGGCTTTTACGGCCTCCGAGGTCATGGCTGGTGCTTCGGATGCGGCCTTGAGGACCTTTCTTCCCGCACGATCGGTGATTAATTGAGCCTTGGGGGACTCGGCACGCTCCATGACCAGTTTCCCGTTTTCCAGGGAGAAGAGCAGCTTGTCCCCGGGCTGCAGGTGCAGCGCATTGCGGAGCTCGCTGGGGATCACCAGTTGCCCTTTGGAAGACAGAGTTGCGGTACCCATGGGCTATGTCTTACCCATCTTACCCGTGGAAGCAAGGGGAGAGCTTGAGTCGAAGGTCGAAAGTCGCGGAGCGTGAGGGCGCGGCCCCAAAGGATCGTGGCCTCTAGTTCTTCGTGAGCCGATAGAATGCCGGAGCTTCGGAAAGGGGCGTGCTGAAACTGAACTGGCCGCCCGCCTGGGTGATGCCACTGGTGACGGGACTCCACGCCCCCCCGCCCAACACGGAGTTCGACGTTTGCAGGGAGTAGCCCTCGGAGGAACCGGGCCAATTGAGCACGATCTGATTGCCTGCCTGGCTGATGCCCAATGCCGGGGCCACTTGCTTCAGAAACTCCCCGGATTCAGAAGCCAACGTCGCGCCGGTTGCCGGATCCGGCGTGAGGTTGAACTGCAGCGTGTGGTCAAAATCGGCCGCCGCCGCGATCTGCACATAAACCGATCCGCCAAGCCCCTGGCTCGCATCGCTGCCCCCGCCGGCCTCCAACGACTGGCTCGCGTACACGTAGAACTCACCCGCGGGAACCGGAACGACGGCGTTGAAGGGTTCATGCACCACCAGCGTCTGGCCCGCCGCCACCTGCCTGTCGAACGTCACACCACCGAGATACGTGCGCTCGAAGGAAAAGGAGCCTCCGGTCTCACCATCCCCAGGGTGATGCACGGTTCGAGGTGCCGACCAAATGCTGATCTCCATGTGAACAATCACCTGCACGAGATTGGGACCGGTTGCCAAGACGCTCGGCGCGTTGATCGCCGTGGGGACGATGGATCCGGGCGGGTTGGCCGTGATGCTGCCCTCCCAGATTCCGGAGAGGTTCAGTGTCGTGGCTTTGGAAGTGGTGATGTAGTCGGCGATTTCCGATCGGGAGGTGGCTGATCCTTGAACCGCGAACCCGTCGTAGGGATGCGCCGGGGTCTTGGAGACCGTGGGGCCCTCCAGTTGAAATTTAGAGGAATTGCGGAGAATGCCGGTCGCCAAAGCGGCTTGCGCGCTCGTGTCAGCGCTGTGGGCGGCGCCCACGTTTACCTTGCCGCCGCCGTCGGTCGGGAACGAACCGATAAAACCGGTCGAGATCCCTCCGGTATCGTTGTGTTCCGTGGCGACCTGCTGACCCATGCCGACCTCGATGAGTGGCACCGCGGGGCGAATGGAGAGATACCGGTAGTTGCCGCCTCCCGAGTAGAAATAGGCCGAAAAGGTGGCGTCCAGGATGCTCATCGCCCGTGCGCCTGCGAAATGGGCTCCCTGGCTCGGATTTCGGACGAACTGGGCATCCAACTCCGCCAGCGTGGTATTGCGATCACTCAAAGGACCGGTGGCAGGTGCGGCCAGGAGCCGACCGGCAGTCCCCACCACGAGCGCCGCGAGGCACCAATTGAGTGGGGGGCGGACGGAGGGGAAGATAATGCAGTTCATCCGACACCAGTTCGTCGGAGTGGCGGAGCCTCTTACAAGAATCGCGGCGCGCGGCGCCGAGTCGAAGGTCTCAAGTCGAAAGTCGAAAGTCGAAAGTCGAAAGTCCATGGCGGCCGGGCGACCTTTGCGTGCGATCGAGTTCCAAGGAAACGGGAGGCCTCACGCCAAGGACGCAAAGGCGCAAAGGAAGTAAAACCGGCAAGTAATCGACCCCTGTTGGAAGGGATGGCTGCCTGAATCGAAACGCAGCACCACGGATTGGATTCGAGGAATTGCAGTCGGCACTGAATTGCGTTAACAACCGGTGTCTTCACCTGGAGGGATTCAATGCACTCGATACGAAGGATGCTTTGTGAGCTCGTGGCGGTGGGCTTGTGCCTTCACGAGGCGAGGTCGCAGCCGGCTTCGCTCGTGGATCCCACCTTCAAGGTTGATGCGACGGTCCTCAGTTCGGGACTTGGTGCGTCGGCGCTTCGTCTGGCCTTGGACGGCTCCCTCATGGGCGTCAGCTTCAGCAACACGGTGGTCAAGCTGAAGCCCAACGGAGCCTGGGTGCGTTCCTATTCCGTGGATGTGGGGCGGATCGAGGATTTTGGGGAGCTCGCCGATGGAACGCTAGTCGCCTCGTCCTACGCTCTGAATCCCGTTCTCAATGACCGGGGCCGGGTGCGCCTTTATCCCACCATTTCCGGGTCGCCCGTGGTCGTGACGGTCGACCCGCATCTGAGACCCAGGATCCTGCCGCTTCCCGATGGCCGATTCATCCTCTATGGGACGGTGACATGGTCTCAGCCTTTCCCCGGTTACACGCGATGCTATATCGATCGAAGACTGCCCAATGGGGAGCACGACCCCGATTTCACCATGAACCTTCGAGGCGGCGCCGATTTCAGGTCGGGGGGATCCGGTCTGCAACAGGTGTTCCTCGGTCCGGATGGAGATCTGCTCCTGGTGGGTGGGTTGGACTGCACGCTCAATTCATACACGCCGCCAACCTCCTTTGAGGCGACGGTGGCGCGGCTTCGACCCGACGGGAAACTGAAATGGTTCACCAACACGTTTGGTGTCAGCACTTCGTGGGAACAAGCCTACGGAATTGGGCCGAAAGGGGAGGTGTACACCACGTCCCTGCGCCGGGTGGATCCCGAGGGGCGTGTGGATTCACGATTCCAACTAGCCCGCTGGGATTCACTGCTCAATATCACCGCCGGTGCCGTGGATTCGCAGGGACGTTTGGTGCTGGCCGGCGCGTTCACCACGATGTGCGGGATCCCGCGAAATGGAGTGGTCAGACTTCAGGAGGACGGAGGCGTCGATCCGTATTGGGATCCCGGATCCGGTCCGAGTCCGGCGGGGTGGGGACATGGGTCTTGGCGCTGTCCGACTCCTCGATCCTATGCGGTGGGTCTTTCTATCGCTTTGATGGGATTGAGATGCCCCGCCTCGCGCGGTTGCTGCCGCAGAACCCGGACGCTGCCACGCACGCTCTCAACGCCTACACGCTGGAGGCGGGCCCCAACGGTCCTTACCCGGAGTCCTGCTCTTCTGGATTTCGCCTGCAGGTTCGTCGATCCGGAGACCTGGGGCGCCTCGGAAAGGTGCGCCTGCATACGGTGAGTGAAACGGCGATCGCGGGCCGTGACTTCGAACCGCTCGACCGGGTTCTGGAATTTGCCGCGGGTCAATCGACGTTGTCGGTGACCATTGCGCCACTGTCCCTGCCGGACTCGCGTCCTGGGCAATTCGGGCTCCACCTGCAATCGGTCGAGTCGGATTCGGTGGTTCCTCCTGATCCCTTCTGGGGTAATTGCCGCACGCCATCGGCCTGCTCCGATTCGGTGGTGAAGCAGCTTTCCGTGCCGGAGGGGAGAAGCGCCAGCGCCGAAATTTCCTTTCCCGGGACGCTGCCGATTCCGGCGTCATTTCTCGGGCTCCGCGTGAAGGATCCGGCGGGCGTTCTGAGCAACGGACCGACGCTCTTCCTCAGCCAGTATCTCCAGGTCGTACCGCCGCGATGGAGCGTGTTTGTCCAAAATGCCGAGAACGAGCGATTTGATGGGATCCGCTCCGTGGCCCTCGAGTTCTTTGATTTGCGGACAGGTGAGACGTTGCCCGGTGCGGCACCTATTCCAGTTCACTTCTGGGACGATGACAACGCCGCCGGGCCCTCAATGGGTCTGGATGGACGGGTTTCCTACAGCGGTTACGGATCCGATGGCTCTGCGATTCACCTCGGAACCTTCAGCCACTGGAACGGTGTCCCTGCTCCCGGCTTTGTCCGTCTCGATCCGGCTGGCAACGTGCTGCCGGGCGTGCCGCCGATGAACGCGAAGTCACTCATGGGAATCGAGGGGGCGCTGCCGTTGCCGGAGGGGAAGAGTCTGGTGTGGGGTATTCGCTACGGATTCCTGCAGGGGCATCCATTCCGATTGGTGAGACTCCTCTCCAGCGGGGCTCTGGATCCCGCCTTTCAGCACCAAGGGGCTGCCACGGGGGGCTCCTCCTGTTCCGGGGTTGCCCCAATTGGGCCGGTCGTCCGTGCCCGGGATGGGTCCATTTGGTTCGTAATCTCGGATGCGGATCCCGCGAACTGCGCGAAGGCCATCCGATCGTTGCGTCATGTGGATGCCGACGGCGCAGTGATTTCCTCGATTCCGATTTCCCAGTCTGGCCCTTTTTATGAGCGAGTCTCGCTGACGTCTGACCCGTATTCTGGAGGGGTTGTGTTCAGTGAAGGAACCCGGGTGGAGCGCATCTCTGCTGACGGGAAGCGCTCGGCATTGGCTGAAAGTAGCAATGCTTTCGACATTGCCTTGGCGCTTTCCAATGGAGTGGTCCTCGCCGCTGAGGGATCCCTTCTTCACAGAATCTCAAGCACTGGAGTCCACGACTTGATCTACCTCAATTCGCTCGCGCCGGCTTCGGTGCAATCCGCGGTGGAACTGCCCGGAGGCGAGGTGCTGATGGTGAGCGGTTTTTTAAACCGGGTGACCTTCGTCTTGGACCAGTCCGGAAGTGTGCAGGAGTGGAGCCAACGGGCATTGCCGACGTGGGTCACCTCGATCGATTCGCTACATGTGGGTTCCGACGGGGAGATCAGTGCCATCGCCTCGGTTTCCTATGATAAATCCGTCTCGATTCGGCTTTACGCGTGGGGTGCTCCTCCCGTGGATGCCGCGATCAGCCGAGTCGTGCCCATGGCCGATGGATCGGTCGCCATGGCGGTGCGGGGGCAGGCGTTCGACGGCTACACCATTGAGACCTCGCGCAACCTTCAGGACTGGGCTCCCCTCTATCATACCACCGATCCCTTCGGCACCGGACTGTTCACGGATGTGCCCGCACCAGGGACTCGGGACTCAGCTCGATTCTATCGGCTACGGCGGTGACTTTGGACTTTGGACTTTGGACTTTGGACTTTGGACTTTGGACTTTGGACTTTGGACTTTGTCCCGTCCGCCGAGGGCTCCCGCTCAATTCTGCTTCGGCACGCCGGATGCTTTCCTGTGATTCGGCGCAAGAAAATGAAGTTGGGCCGGACGGATCTCCTGAAACGCCCAACGGTGAACCCTATGAAAAGTCTGCCACTGATACCCCACGATTGCCTCTCATCCACCTCGACAGGTGGATCGCTCGCTGTTCAAGGGCTCGTCCCTACAATGGCATCCAATCCACCCGCTGGCATGGAGGAGGTCCACAGGCAGGCGCCACGCCGGGCCGCGCGATTGTCGCCCATTCTGGCGGCCCTCTTTAGCCTCATGGCGTGGATGATCGGGCTCCAAGGGCTTCAGGCCGCGGATCCCATCACGTATACCTTCAATCCAAAGAATGACTCGGGCGACCCGGCCAAGGGATGGTACGTCCACCTCCCGTCGGGCTTCGTTGCAGGCGATGTGATTATCAAGGATTCCGGCGGGAAAACCCTCAAGAACGTCCGCGTCATCGACCGGGGTATGCGCACCGGTGTTACCGTACTTTTCGAGACCG
>JANXMD010000187.1 GCA_025354845.1 Verrucomicrobiota bacterium
ATCAAGGCTGGCCTGTATGTCGGACGGACGCGTCACTATCATTGGGGGATCACACTCCCCGGCGAGAAAACTCGAACCACGACGCAGACCGGTTGGAACGAGACCGCGTTGGATTTGAATGGGAAGGCCTGGTCGATCCAGAATGCCAACGACAACGTGTTCAGCACCGTCCCCGATGCGACACAGCGGTCCTCCATGTTGCCGACCTACACCGCTGTGGCCGGGACGACGACCGGCGAGCAGGAGACGGTCTGGGACTATGTCGCAGGTCGCGCCTTCACGGAACCGACCTATCCCGGGACTGGCAGCCTGGTGGTGAGTGGCAAGGCGATTGCCGCATCCGCCGGGGGGACGGACCGCTTCCAAGTGACGGTTCCGGTTTATGCCGGCTATTCCTATGAGGTGTATGGCAATCCGACCCTGGCGGATCTCGGCGGTACTTCCCTGCCGTTTTCACTCAATGCCACCGGCAGTGTGGATCGCACGATTTACACGGCGACCCAGGACGGTGTCCTGACGCTGTACATCGATCAGATGGCAGTTCGTGGTTTTTACCTGGTGAGCTTCCGGGTTCCTGGCGCGAACGTCGGAACCCCCTAGTCCCGCCCTGAATTGCCCGTCGCCTTTTGTTTTCGTTGGACCAACTCTCTCTCATCCCATTCGGTATTCGATCTCCCTATGAAGCTCCCTCCCTCGTTCCTGGCCGCGCCGTTTCTCGTCGTGGCGTTGTCGATTTCCGCTGCAGCGCAGTTTCCCCCGGATGGTCCCGGAGGCGACTTTCCGCCGCCGCCCGGATTTGGAGGTCCGCCGGGATTTGGGGGGCCTGGCGGTGGACGGGGACGCGGTGGCCCGATGGGCGGCGTTCAAGAGAAAGCCAAGCTGCTCAAGAAGTATGACGCCGACACCAACGGTTGGCTGAACGCCACCGAACGTAAGGCCGCGCTCGCCGGGATTGGATCGCAGGGTGGCGGCGGCTTTCGTGGCGGCCGCGGCCCGATGGGTGGCGGCGGACTGGAGGCAGTCTCGCCCGGGCCCAAGGTTTCGGTCGACTCCGTGACGCCCGTCACCGGCAAACCCCTCTACGATCAAACGACGGTCCGCACGCTGTTCCTCGATTTCGAGAACAACGATTGGGAGAAGGAGATGGAGGCCTTTCACAAGACCGATGTCGACGTACCGGCCAAGCTCACGCTCGACGGGAAAACCTACGCCGAAGTGGGCGTTCACTTCCGGGGCATGTCTTCGTACATGATGATTCCCGCCAGCCACAAGCGGTCGCTCAACCTGTCGATTGCGGCGGTCCACAAGGATCAGTCCATCGGCGAATTCAAGACGCTCAACTTGCTCAATTCGCACGAGGATCCGACCTTTCTGCGGCCGGTCCTGTACTCGATCATTGCTCGGAATTATATCCCGGCGCCGCGTTCGAGTCTGGTTCGGGTGGTGATCAACGGGGAGAGCTGGGGCGTCTACATCAACGAACAGCAATTCGACAAGGAGTTCGTCCGTGAGTGGTTCGGAACCACCAAGGGCGCCCGGTGGAAGGTCCCCGGAAGCCCGAACGGGCGCGGCAGCCTGGCGTATCTCGGCGACGACGCGACGCCCTATAAGAAGATCTACGAGATCAAGAGCAAGGACGACGCGAAGTCCTGGGGAGATCTCGCCAAGCTCTGCAAGGTGCTTAACAACACTCCGGCCGACCAACTGGAGGCGGCGCTGGAACCGATTCTGGATGTCGATGGGGCCCTTAAGTTCCTCGCGTTGGAAAGCGCGCTGATCAACAACGACGGCTACTGGATCCGCACCAGCGACTACAACATTTATGAGGATGAAACGGGCCGCTTCCACATCTTGCCGCACGACACCAATGAAGTCTTCAGTAAGCCCGGCGGTCCCGGGTTTGGCGGCGGACCTGGAGGCCCCGGCGGACGGGGAGGTCGGGGCTTTGGTGGGCCTCCAGGCTTCGGGGGACCGGGTGGCCCCGACGGCCCCGGTGGACAAGGTGGAGCTGGCGGACAAGGCGGACCGGGTGGACCGGGTGGACCGGGACGTCCTGGTGGTGGTGGTGGTGGCGGCGGGCAGATCAACGGGGTGGAGCTCGACCCTCTCTTTGCCGCGAAGGATTCAAGCAAGCCGCTGCTCTCCAAATTGCTCGCGGTGCCGAAATTCCGGACGCGCTACCTGGCGTTGGTTCGGGAGATTGCCGCCACCTGGCTCGATTGGAACAAGCTGGGTCCGGTGGCTACGCGCTTGCATTCGATGATCGACACCGAAGTGAAGGCGGACACGCGGAAGCTCGAATCGTACGAGGCCTTCCAGAAGAACCTGACCGAGGACCTCGCCGGCAATGGCTTCGGCCCTGGCGGCGGCGGGACCATCGGCCTCAAGTCATTCGCCGATCAGCGTCGCGCCTATCTGCTCAAGACGATCCCGGCGCCCTGATTCCGGCGTCCCGTGGACACGAAAAAGCCGGTCCTCCGTTCTGGAGGGCCGGCTTTTGTTTTCCCCGCGCGGATTCGAGCTCAATCACGATTGCGTGTCGTAGTTCAGCCACGGCCCCAGCCAGCGCTCCATTTCCGTGGTCGACTTCGCCTTGCGCCGGGCGAGATCGGCGACTTGGTCGGGGCCAAGTTTCCCCACCGCGAAGTATTTGGAATCGGGGTGGCTGAAGTACAGGCCGCTCACGCTGCTGCCGGGCCACATGGCGAAGTTTTCGGTCAGCCGGATGCCGGCATTTTGCTCGGGTTCGAGTAACTGCCAGAGCGTCGCCTTTTCCGTATGATCGGGGCAGGCGGGATATCCTGCGGCGGGCCGGATGCCGCGATACGCTTCGTCGATGAGTTGCTCGGGGGTGAGCTGCTCGTTCTTTCCATAGCCCCACTCGCCCCGGACCTTTTGGTGCAGGCATTCGGCAAAGGCCTCCGCGAGTCGATCGGCCAGTGCTTCCGCGAGGATCGCGTTGTAATCGTCGTGATCGGCCTTGTAGGCCTTCACCATCTCATCGAGACCGACACCGGTGGTGACGGCAAATCCGGCGATGTAATCGGCGGTGCCGGCGGGTGCGATGAAGTCGGCGAGCGACCAATTCGGCGAGCCGTCCTCCTTCGACATTTGCTGACGGAGAAAATGGAGGGTCGTCCGAGTGTGTTGCCGCGACTCGTCAGTGAACACCGTGACGTCCTCGCCCGAACGGTTGGCTGGGAAGAATCCGTACACGCCCCGGGCGCGAAGCCGCTTGCGCGCGATGATGTCGTCGAGCATGGCGTTGGCGGACTCGAACAAGCGGGTCGCTTCGACGCCGTATTTCTCGTGCTTGAGGATCGAGGGGTAGCGTCCGCGCAGCTCCCAAGTGTGAAAGAACGGCGACCAGTCGATGTACTGGCGCAGCGTGGCCAGCGGGAAGTCTTCCAGGATGCGAATGCCGGTGAACTCGGGCTGGGGCAGGGAGGTGTATTCGAGCTTCGGGGCCCGACGGCGGGCCTCTTCGAGCGACAGCAGATTCTGCCGGGAGCCCGCGTGCATCGCT
>JANXMD010000200.1 GCA_025354845.1 Verrucomicrobiota bacterium
CAGGCGCCGGTGTCGGCGTTCATTGGTTCGCCGGTCGGGAGCACCATCAGGAAGGCATCCATGAAGGCGTCATCAATGGGACCCTGCAATCCGTGGCGCTTGCGGAGATCGCCCTCGGGGAGCGGCTCGAAGCGCCAGGCGGGTCCGCGCAAGACCAGGCTGGCGGTCCAGGAGCGGTCGGTCTGAGGGGGCCGCGTGGTGACCTTGTCGCCGTTGATCGACACGGTGACCGGCACATTCGGATCCAGTGGACACAGGCCCGAGGGCATTTCAAATCGCAAGGCGGTGACGTTGGTGGCGGTCACCGCGATTTCATTGTCATCGAGATTGATCCGGGCTTCGACGCGGGCCGGCTCCCAGTGTTGGACCATGCCTTCGACACTCACCCAGGCCTGGGTGTTGTAGCGGAGACTGTGAGTAATCAGGCGAACCGTGCGGGGCAAGAGGTCACGGCCTCGGGCGGCGAGCAGGTCGAGCCGGCGATTGATCTCCACCTTGGCGTTCTTCTCGTAGCTGTGGCCGGTCTTGGGTCCGAGGATGTGGGTGAGCTCCATGCCCTCGGCCTCCAGGGCCTTGGCCATGACGTCGGCGGCCTGCTTCTGGCGGTCGTCCGTGCCGCTATACGCCACCAGCGGGACCATCGCGACATTGAGCGCATTGGCGGTTGAATCATAGAGGCGCCACAGCTTCTGCTCCCACTCGGCGGGACGGAGTTCCTCGTTTTGGAAAACCTTCAGGAAGTCGGCGGTCTCGCTGAATCCGGCTCCGGGGGCCGCCGCCGCCCAATGGCTGGCGAAGTGGGTGGCGATGTGCCAGGCCGACGCGCCACCGAGTGAAAACCCGCGGACCACCATGCGGTTCTCGTCGATCGGATAGTGTTTCCGAACGTCTTCGAGCGCTTCCCAGAAATCGGTCTCACCGGCGAAGCGTGAGCCGTTGCAATAGCGGCCATAGAGGTGAAGGACGAACGCATTGGCCGGTGTGAATTCCCCCGGGTTGCGGGAGCGGTCGTGGATGAAGGCCAGTTCGCTCAAATTCTCGCCGCGGCCGTGAAACCAGAAATCGAGGCGGAAGGATTGGGGAGAGTTGGTGGACCAGGAAGCGGGCACGACGAGGCCGTAGGGTTGGACGGAGTCGTCGATGCGGGACCGGTACCCGCGTACGACCAGTCCGGTCTGAGTGGTCCAGGGGGCCGATCCGGCACGAAGAGCGGCGATGCGTTCTGCGGCCACCTTCAATTGCAAGCGCGCGGCGTCGAGCTCGTTGGTGCGGAAGAATTCATCGTAGCGCAGCGCCCAATCCACGGCCTTGTGGTAGATCTGCACGTCGGGAAGCCGGGCGAGGAGCGCGGGCTTCTTGGCGAGTTCGGTCTTCAATGCCTCGAGGTCGGCACCTAGCTTCGCCACGCCGTCGGCCAGCTCGGTCCGGACGCCGTCGGGCACCGCGACGCCGGGAGGTGGGACCCGGCGCACCTGATCGGATCGGTTATCGGCGGGACCATCGGCCAGCACGGCGAGCAGCGACGCGCTGAGCAAGATCGGAAGCGCAAGGAGGCAGGGACGGTTCATGGAGAAGGTCGCCATGAGACGCCAGCCTCGGGATGTGGGCAAGCCTGAGCCTTCAGCCCAAGCCCCGCGGTTCAAACCGCTGATGGACGCTGATGAACGCAGATGCAGGGAGAGATGACTGGATGGAACCCAATCATAACCGCCGAGGGAGCAAGGCGGCTACCAGGTAGCGCGAGGCTCCTGCCGAGCGGGTGCGTCGAGGGCGGGTTAGCGGCGCAGGCGATTCGGCGACTCCGAGAACGCAGCAAGACCGATGACGACCCCTTTGACTCACGCCGTTCCGGGCCAACGGCCCAGCACAACTCTAGGCTGGGGCGCGAGCCCTAGGAATCTCACCTCACTCGCCTCAAAGCGCTGAAGGCGCGTCCCACAGGCCAGAAGGACACACTTTGTGTCAATATGTGGGATTGGCCCCTGGGTTCTCCTGCGCAGGTTGGAGTCAGAAATCACCTCGGAGAGTGAATAAATGTAAAATGTATAGATCAGACCCCAGATGCCACCCCTTCGGGCCGAATCTTGTAACGCCAACGGTCATCGCC
Source organism: Verrucomicrobiota bacterium (assembly GCA_025354845.1). GTDB lineage: Bacteria > Verrucomicrobiota > Verrucomicrobiia > Limisphaerales > UBA9464 > CAIVQB01. Next base: position 2,108 of record JANXMD010000200.1, read on the forward strand.
GCCCATTTCTTCTTTAGGTCGCTTGGTCAGAAAGGCTTTAATCTGGCCGCCAATCTTATCGAAGATGTCGATGGAAACTTTGGTTGCGGATACTAATTCGAGGATTTGTTTAGGGTCGAGCATATTGGATGTGTTGTTTGAGAGTTTGTGAGCGCGAGTCGCCTAGACCCTATGGCTGATGAGGGTTGAAAAGAGTGTGGGTGACGGGTTCGGCGAACGTGGGTTAGAAGCCGCGTTGGCGGCCTCCAGAGCCACAAGGTTGTGGCGGGACGGATCTCTCCGCCAGCCAGTCAACCCGTAGTGCCATATGAACCCATCACCCACAAATCCAAACGTTAAGTACGTCGGTCTCGATGTCCACGCCGAAACCATCGCCGTGGCCCTCGCCGATTCCACCGGGGAAGTCCGCCCTTACGGAATCATCCCTGCCCACACCCATTCGGTGGATAAGTTGGTCAAGAAGCTCACCGAGGATCGGAGTGAACTGCGCTTTGTCTACGAAGCAGGCCCAACCGGCTTCTGGCTCTGCCGTTATCTGAAAAGTCGGGGAATCTTCTGCCAGGTGATCGCTCCGTCGCTCATCCCCAAGAAGGCCTCGGACCGGGTCAAAACCGACCGGCGCGACGCCTTGAATCTCGCCCG
>JANXMD010000511.1 GCA_025354845.1 Verrucomicrobiota bacterium
GAAGCCGGCGGCACCGGTGATGACAAGGCGTGGATCCAGGGGCATGAGAGACAATGCGGAGGCTTTTAGGCGGGGTCTTCGGTACGGGGGGCGCGCGACAGCGAATCCAGTTCCGCCTTCACCATCCAGCGGATCAATTCCGGAAACTGGGTGGAGGGCACCCACCCCATGCGGCGGGCCTTTTCCGGGTTGCCCACAAGCGTCGTCGATTCCGGTCCGCGCATGAGGCGATCGTCCTTTCGGACGTGCGCTCGCCAGTCGAGACCCACCTCTTGAAAAGCCAGCTCCAGGATATCCTGCACCGAATGTAGAATGCCCGTCGCCAGCACAAAATCGTCTGCGACCGGCTGCTGGAGGATCATCCACATGCCGCGAACGTAATCGCGAGCGTCCCCCCAATCCCGCTGCGCCGAGGTATCCCCCAGGCGCAACTCGGAGGCCTGACCGAGTTTGATCGCCGCCGCGGTGCGGCAGATCTTGCGCGTGACGAAATTCTCGCCCCGGCGCGGGGACTCATGGTTGTAGAGAATGCCGTTGGCGAGATAGAGGCCGAATTTCTCCCGGTAAATTCGCACCATCTGGGTCGCGAACCCCTTGGCCGCACCGTACGGATTCACCGGCGATAGCGGCGTGTTTTCATCCTGCGGACTCAAGGTCGGGCGGCCGAAGATTTCACTCGAGGTCGCGTGGAAAAAACGGACCGGCGAGGGATGCTCGCGGATGATCTCCAGAAGCCGCAGCGTGCCCATGGCCACGCTGTCGGTCGTGGTCTCCGCCATTTCGAAGCTCAGTCCGACGTGGCTCTGACCGGCGAGATGATAGATCTCCGACGGATTCACCCGCTGGAGAATCCGCATGAAATTGATCGGCTGTTCGAGGTCTCCGTAATGGAGGTGCAGCGTCTTCCCGTAGATGGCCGGGTTCGAATACAGGTGCTGCAATCGCGAACGCTCCAGCGTGCTCGTCCGCCGCACCAGACCGTGAACGGTGTATCCACGATCCAGGAGAAACTCGGCCAGATAGGACCCGTCCTGTCCGGTGATTCCTGTGATAAGCGCGATGGGCATGACCGGAATTCGGAGGCAGCCGGTCTAGGCCTGAAAGCTCACCTTGCCCGACCGCTGGTCAGTCAACAGCTTCATGTCGGCATCCACCATGAGTTCAATCAGTTCCTTGAATTTGGTCTTCGGCTCCCAGCCCAGCTTCCGTTTGGCCTTAGAGTAATCACCGATGAGGAGTTCAACCTCCGCCGGGCGGTAATAGCGCGGATCGATCTCCACATACTTCTCCCAGTTAAGTCCAACGCGGTTGAAGGCCACTTCAAGGCATTCGCGAATCGTGTGCGTCTCGTTGGTCGCGACGACATAATCATCCGCCTCCGGCTGCTGCAGCATGAGCCACATCGCCTCCACGTACTCCTTGGCGTAACCCCAGTCTCGACGCGCATCGAGGTTGCCCAGGAACAGTTTCTCCTGGAGCCCCTGTTTGATGAACGCGACGGCACGCGTGATCTTGCGGGTGACAAAGGTCTCACCGCGACGGGGGGACTCATGGTTGAACAGGATGCCATTGCTGGCGTGCATCCCGTAGGACTCGCGGTAGTTCACCGTCACCCAGTAGGAATACACCTTCGCGCATCCATAGGGGCTGCGGGGATAAAACGGAGTGGTCTCCTTCTGCGGGACCTCCTGAACCAGCCCGAACATTTCGCTTGAGGACGCCTGGTAAAAACGTGGCTTGATACCCACTTCGCGGATCGCCTCGAGCAGGCGAACGGTGCCGGTGGCGGTGATGTCCGTGGTGTACTCGGGGATGTCGAAGCTGACCCGCACGTGGCTCTGCGCGGCGAGGTTGTACACCTCGTCCGGCTGGATCCGATTGATCAGCCGCGCCAGGTTGCTGGCGTCCGCAAGGTCGCCGTAATGCAGGATGAAAGGCGTCGGAGACTTGATGTTTCCGTGGACGGTCGCTGCGCGAACCCCATCGATGCGGCTGGTATTGAAGGTCGAGGCACGGCGGATGATGCCATGGACTTCATACCCCTTCTCGAGCAGGAGTTCGGCAAGATAGGAGCCATCTTGGCCGGTGACGCCAGTGATCAGTGCTTTTTTGCGGGTCATGGTGAAAGGGGTGCGAGCTCAGCCCGGGTGCAGGCTTTGAAAGTCCTCGTAAGCAAGCCGTAATCCGGTGGGCAGGTCAATTTCCGGCTTCCAGCCCATTCCCAGCAACCGCGAACTGTCCATCAGCTTGCGCGGCGTGCCATCGGGACGGGTTGGATCCCAAACGATCTCGCCACCGAACCCGACCGCCTTCGCCACTTGGGAGGCCAATTCACGGATCGGCAGCTCGGTGCTTGAGCCCACGTTGATGTGGGACTCCTCGCTGTAGTGCTGCATGAGGAACACCAGCGCGCGGGCAAGATCGTCGCTGTACAGAAATTCACGGAGCGGGTTGCCGGTACCCCAGCAGGTCACGGTCTGGTCGCCACGCTGCTTGGCGAGATGGAATCGATGGATCAGGGCCGGAAGCACGTGCGACGTCTCCAGGTCGTAGTTGTCGCCCGGGCCATAGAGGTTGGTGGGCATCGCGCTGATGAAATCGCAGCCATGCTGACGGCGGAGGCCCTGACACAGCTTGATGCCGGCGATTTTGGCGATGGCGTACGCCTCGTTGGTGGGTTCGAGCGGACCGGTGAGCAGCGAATCCTCCCGGATGGGCTGGGCCGCCAGGCGCGGATAGATGCACGAACTCCCGAGAAACAGCAGCTTTCGAACCCCGGATTTCCACGCGGTGTGGATCAGGTTGTTCTGAATCTGGAGATTCTCCCACAGGAAGGTCGCTGGCTGGGAGTTATTGGCCGCGATGCCTCCCACCTTGGCGGCCGCCACGAACACATACTCGGGCTTCTCCTCGGCGAAGAGCCGTCGAACCGCTTCGGGATCGAGCAGATCCGTCTCCGAGCGCGTGCGGAGAACGAGGCGTTGAAAGCCCTGCCGGCGCAGTTCTCGCACAATCGCGCCGCCGGCCAAGCCTCGGTGACCGGCCACAAAAATGATCGAATCAGACTTCATCGTTCATCAGGAGAAAACGAACCCGTCGTGCAGCGCCGGTGCACGCCACGGCCGTCTGGGCCGGCTCAAACAAAACTGGGAAGGCGGACACAGTGCGCCTCACCGGACCGACGCAGCTCCCGCGACGGAGGGATGGGTCACGTGGAGCTCCAGCCATTGGGCCGAAAAACGCTGAAGCTCCGCCAACGAGCGCTTCCAGTCCTGGTCCACCCCGGTGGAAAAACGGACAAACTGCTTGCTGCCGTCGCCGGCGATGCGGTTCTTGAGGATGCCCACAAACTGCCCGGCGGAATGCGCACGACTCGCATCGCCCTGATGCTGCCCCGCGTCATAATTGTCGAGTGAGGCCCCGGGCGTGGTCGGTTTGGAGGCCTCAAAAGTGGGCGATTCCTCGAACACCTGTCCGCTCAGCAGCGTGCACCAGGCTGTCATCTCCAGATGCGATTTGTCGCGCGACTGGAAAATTCGGAGCTCAAAGGGAAGCGTCACTCCGTGGAAATCGAGTTCCGTCCTGCTCGGTTGGCCCAGCACAACCGGCACCATTCCGGCGCCCACCCAGCAAATATCCGGCGTGTGGGCCACCACGCCCATTTGCTTGGAATCCGCGGCATCCCAGGTGCCCATGAAGACCGCAAACTTGGGCACACCGGCGACGGAGAACACGCCGTCCACCAGATTGGTCGTGGCTAGACTCTCCGTGACCGTTTCGTCCACCGCATTCGTTCGATAGGCCATGCCCGGAATTTGGGTCCGCGCCGTAAACTGATACACGGTGTCGAATCGCTTCGGGTTGACGTTGTACCAGCCCCAGGCGCTTCCGACTGCGAGGAGGAACAGTCCGGCGAGGATCAGCGCTCGGCGCAGAGAAGCCTGGGGGGCGGCGGGAATGGGGGAACCTGAATTCATGGGATCGAAACGGTCGGATGCCAGGGACACTCAGCCTTCGGCGGTGGACTCCGCGACCTCCATCGCGTGCTTCTCCAACCGGCAAAGGATTTGAACGAGAACGATCACGCCGACGGCCGTAAAACCCAAGACGCTCCAGCCCGCGGCATCATGGACGGCCTGCAATCCGGCGGCGCCGCCCCGGTAGGCGGCGAGCGACAGGAACAGCGAGCGACAAAGATTTCCCAGAAGCGCGAGCCCGATCCCGCCGACCACCAAAGCCACGCGCCATCCGGCACGACGAAGCATCAGATCCCCGACGAAGAGGGCCGCCATGATGCTCGACTGCAGGCTCCGAACGCCGCTGCAGGCCTCGTTCACGCCCACCTCGGTGTTGGGAAGCTTGATGATCTGGTTGCTCTGCTCGGCGGGAATGCCAATCAGGCGCAGCATCTCGACGTTTACCATGGCCACAAACGACTGCAGGCTGAACACGATGGGATTCCACAAAATCTTGGGAATCGGCACCGCGACAAAAAAGAATAAAAGTGGGAAGAGGAAGTGACGCAAGGTGGCGGGTCCACGAACGGCCAGGATCAGGGACGCGGCAAACAAGGCCGAGCCAATGCTGAGGGCCATCGAGGAACTCGGCGTGCGAGACATGCCAATCCGGTACAATTCCGCGAACAACACCAACGGAAAGCCCAGCAAGGCCATGCCAAGACACTTCCAAAATGGGGCCGGCGTATCCTGAACGGGTCGAGTGGGCCAGCGCTCCAGAATTAGATAGCCGGCCAGCATCAGGACGATCCAGCCGAACTGATAGTCCACCAGCGACCGCCACATGTACGACAGGTCCAGGGTCCACCAGCCCAGCACCGGAATCAGCGCCGCAAGCAGCACCTTGCCCGCGGCCGACGCGGCGGCGGAAACAGGTCCCGGACCGGACGCGGAATCGACTGGAGGATGGGAAGGCATGCGGATCGGAACGTGACGGAATGATGCAGGTCGCCCCGATAACGGCAAACAGGCAATTTCTGCCGACCGGAGCACCCGAATAAATGGGCGGGACGACCAGGTGTCAAGCGACCCACCGGAACGGCCCGCTATTTCAGACCAACTCCAACTCCTGGGCCTCCACCTGCACCGCGGCCGCCTGTCCGATAAAATCCAGGCGCAGCACCACCTCGGTGATGCCCTGGCGCCGGAGCACCTGCCCTTCCAGGCCGCGCATCGGGCCGCTGCGAATCTGCACCCGGCGGCCCTCGGTGATATTCGGGGCGAGACGCACTTCGCGCTCCGAGAGCAGGGCAATCCGGATATCCTCGATCTGTGCGGCAAACTCCGCCTGATCTCCCGGTTCCAGCAACCGTGCGACATGCCGGCATTGCCGCACCTCCGAAGCTTGGGCGGGGAACAGTTGGAGAAACACGTATCCCGAGAAGAGCGGCTTGTAGAACACCAGCTTCTTGCCGGGATAGTTCTTCACACTCGCCTGCAGCGGTAGGAAATGGATGAATTCGCGATCCCCACAAAACTCCGCCACCCGCTTTTCAGAGCGGGGACGGGTATGGGCAACGTACCAAAGCAGACTGGGGGCTGGCGTATCCACGGGCCGACGGAATGGCCGCGTACCGTCGCGGGGCGCAAGCGAGATGCAAGGGGAAACACCCTGCGCCGCCCCGGTTTCGCTTGTCGGCGATGCTTCGGCCCGGCCCAATCACCCACGCACCCGCTTCCACCATGGCCGACCGTCCCTGTCTTCTTTTCCGCCTCGCCTCCGGCCTTCTTGCCGCGGGCATGACCGCCTCCGCCTCGCGCGCAGCCGAGCGACCCGGGATCACCTTGGAAGGCCAAGCCGCGCGACTGCAGATCGATCTCGCCGGCGGGGCCATCGGCGGATTTGTCCGAAGCGGAACCACCCCCGCCGCCGGACTGAACCCGCTCGACTGGGGAACGCCCAAGTCCACCGATCCCGCTCCACACGGCCACGGACACTTCCTTTGCCTCGACCGTTGGGGCCCACCCAGCAAGGCGGAAGGCGCACACGGCATGCCCTACCACGGCGAGGCCGCGTCGGTGCTCTGGCATCTCGATGCTGCCCCTGCCGAATCGCGCGGCGCCTGGACCACCACCCTTTCCGCCCGCCTCCCACTCGCCGGGCTCGCCGTGCGCCGCACCGTCCAACTCGCCTCCAAGGCCGCCTTTGCCCTCGTGCGCGAGGAAGTCACCAACGAGGGGAAACTCGGGCGGATATACAACATCGTGCAGCATCCCACGATCGCCCCTCCCTTCCTGGATGAGGCCACCGTGGTGGACTGCAATGGAGGCCGCGGATTCGCCCAGGGCGGCGCGATGCCGAATCCCGAGGTACCCAGCACCCGTTGGCCCCAAGCCATCGATCACGACGGGACCAAGGCCGACCTGCGCCACCTCGGCGCCGATCCCAGGCCCGCCGTGACTTCGTTCGCCATCGACGGCGACATCGGCTGGGTCACCGCGGCCTCGCCCACGCGCCGACTGCTGATCGGCTATCTCTGGCGCACGCAGGATTACCCGTGGGTCAGCCTCTGGCGCGACACCCGCGATGGCCATCCCACGGCTCGCGGACTCGAATTTGGCTCCACCGGACTTCACCAACCCTTTCCCGTTCTGACCAAGAAGGGCCGCATCTTCGATCGCCCGCTGTTCGACCACCTCGATTCGGGCGAAACCACCACCCGCAGTTACGCCCTGTTTCTCGTCGACCTCCCTGCGGATTATCGCGGTGTCGAACGCCTCGAGCGCCAGGGAGACGACTGGGTCCTCGTGGAACGCGGACCTGGAAAAACCCGCCGCCTTACCGTTGCCACAGGCGGCCTGTCGGTAAACTGAGTTCCGCCTTGCCTCGCCGCACCATGCCCCTCCGCCGATTTCCGTGCTGGCTCCGGAGACTCCGCCGAACCGCCGCCGTCCTGACCCTCGATCTCGCACTGTCATGCGGCGTCACCACCGCCCAAGACGCCCCGCCCAGCGCGCGGGTGGTGCCCCCTGCCGGATTCGATCTCTCCTTGTGGGCGCGCGAGCCGATGCTCCGCAGCCCGGTGGCCCTGAGTTTTGATGAACAGGGCCGAGTGTACGTGGTGGAAACAGCGCGGCGCGGGACCGTGGACATCGACATCCGGTCGCATCCCGACTGGTTGATGGAGGATCTCGCGAACCAAAACATCGACGATCTCCGCCGCTTCTTTCGTCGCCGCATGGCACCCGAATTGAGCCGGGAAAATGCACGCTGGTTGAAGGACTACAACGGCGACGGTAGTCATGACTGGCGAGACCTCATGGGCGTGAAGGAGCGCGTGCACCGGCTCGTAGACACCCTGGGCGCCGGCCGCGCCGATCGAGCGCAGGTGTTCGCGGAGGGGTTTAACGAGGAGATCAGCGGCGTTCTCGCCGGTGTCCTCGCCCGGGAGAAGGATGTTCTCGTCACCGTGTATCCGGACCTGTGGCGGCTGCGCGACCTCGACGGCGACGGGGTGGCCGACACTCGCGAAATCCTGTTTCGTGGCTTCGGGGTGCATGCCGGATTCGACGGGCACGATCTCCATGGCCTGATTATCGGACCCGACGGCAAGGTGTACTTCTCCATCGGCGACAACGGCTTCTCGGTGGTCCATCGCGAGGGACGCCGGCTGCATCACCCCAACACCGGCGGCGTGCTACGCATGAATCCCGACGGGACAAACCTGGAGGTGTTCGCCACCGGTCTGCGCAACGTCCAGGAAATCGCCTTCGACACCTACGGAAACTGGTTCGCGGTGGACAACGACGGCGACCTCGCCGACGAGCGGGAACGGTTCGTCCAGATCGCCGAAGGCAGCGACTCCGGATGGCGCATTCACTGGCAGTTTCACGATGCCGGCTGGCGGCGTTTCAC
>JANXMD010000213.1 GCA_025354845.1 Verrucomicrobiota bacterium
GTTCTCGGCGCGGTACTCGTCGGGATCCTCGGGATTGGCGCCGGCGTAGTCGCCCTGGCCGGCCTTGAGCTTCGCGTGGTGCTCCTCGAACGAGTCCGAGATGTACTTGAGGAAGATCAAGCCGAGGACGACGTGCTTGTACTCCGCCGCGTCCATGTTGTTGCGGAGCTTGTCGGCGGCGAGCCAGAGCTTGGCTTCAAACCCCAGGTTGGCGGTCGAGTCAGTGGCGTTGCTGGATGCTTTCCGGGCCATGCAGGGGATGGGATGACGGGCGGTTGCGCGAGTGTGTCCGAAAACGGGAACCCCTCCGGGGATGCAGGGAAAGCGTGAGCGCCCCACCGTTGCAGGTCAACCGTTTGGGGGCGAAAGAAGTGGAGCCAGCTGTCGGGATTGAACCGACGACCGACGGTTTACAAAACCGTTGCTCTACCGCTGAGCTAAGCTGGCACCCAAAAGGCCCGCTCTTGGTAGTGATGCGCCGTCCCAAGGTCAAGCGGTCCTCATTCCTCAAGACATTCCCCAACTCCTGCCACAATACCCACCTCCCGCCCCCCCGCTCGCGCCCTCGCCCTCGCACTCGCGCGGGCGACGCGCAAGGCGCCCCTCCAGTCCGAATTGATAACCCGGATTGCGGTGCGGTCCTCTTCCAGGGAGATCGAATGGCATTTTGCAACCAGTGCAGGGGTGGCGTCGCACGCTCGCGCGGGTGCGCTGCTACCCCTGCTGGGGTGTCTCCCAAGACGGTGAACACACGGTATCCGGTGGTATCGCTGGGCTCGGCCACCGGCTACGGGCTGGTATCCCTCCGGGACGCCAGGGGTGTGTTTCACAGTTGTTCCGTGGACGGGGCGGCGTAGCGTTTAGGCGTGTTCGCCGTTCCCTGCCATTGCACGCGACGCCGCTTTCTCGAGCGGATGGGTGCTGGCTTCGGATCCATGGCCTTGGGGGCGCTCTCGACTTGGGAGGCTCAGGCTGCGGCCAAAGCTTTGGGGGGGCCGCGAGATCCGCTGAATCCTTTTGCCGCGCGTCCGCCGGTGCTCAAGCCGCGGGCGAAGTCGGTGATTTTTCTCTTCATGGTCGGCGGGCCGTCGCAGATCGACACCTTCGACTACAAACCCGAGTTGCAGCGTCTCGATGGCAAGCCGGTGCCGGAATCGATCCGCAAAGCGGTCGAGGCCACGCGCTTCGCAAATGTCTTCCACGGGTGCAAGGATGAGCTCATGGCCAGCCCGTTTGGCTGGTCGCGTCACGGACAGAGCGGCATGTGTGTCAGTGACCTGATGCCGCAGATCGCGCGTTCGGTGGATGACCTGTGCTTCATCCACTCGATGCAGGCGGATTCCAACAATCACGCGCCTGCCAGCTATCAACTCCACACCGGTGACATTCGACCCGGCAAGGCGAGTTTGGGATCGTGGACGACCTACGGCCTGGGTTCCGTGAATCGCGATTTGCCGGGTTATGTGATGCTCTTCGACGCCGGTCCGCTTGGGGGTGCCGCCAATTATTCCAACGGGTATCTGCCGGCGGCCTTCCAGCCCACGCGTCTTCGAGACACCGGGACGCCGGTGCTGGATCTATTGCCGCCGAACGACCTTGCCGCCGGTCAGCGCGAATCGCTGGATTTCATTCGCGAGATGAATCTGGCGCATCGCGAGGCGCGTCCCGGGTTCACTGAACTCGACGCTCGGATCGCGAGCTATGAGCTGGCGTATCGGATGCAATCCTCGGCGCTGGAGGTGGGACGGCTGGATGCCGAACCGGCCTCGGCGCGGTCCCTTTACGGACTGGAGCACGCCGACACGCGGGCCCGGAGCTTTGGTCGCAAATGCCTTCTCGCGCGACGCTTGGTGGAGCGTGGCGTGCGGTTTGTGCAGTTGTATGACATGCCCGACAAGGATGGGTGGGATGCGCATGCCGGGTTGCGGGACAATCATGTGCCCCGAGCCCGATGGACCGACACCGCCGTAGCCGGTTTGTTGACCGATCTGCGTCAACGGGGATTGCTCGACGAGACCTTGGTGATCTGGGCGAGCGAGTTCGGCCGTACTCCGATGATGCAGGGGGATCGCGGACGGCAGCACAATGCCGCTGGGTTTACCTTGTGGATGGCGGGCGGTGGCGTGCGACCGGGGCAACGGATCGGAGCCACCGATGCGCTTGGGTTGCTGGCCACGGAATCACCGGTGCAGGTGAAGGATCTGCACGCCACGATCCTCGCCGCGTTGGGATTGGAGCACGAATCCCTGTTTTTCAATGTGAGCGGCCGGCAGGAACGGCTCACCGGCATTGCGGGCGGTGCCCGACCGATTCCCGGTGTGCTGGCGTGACCGACGAGTCAGCGAGATGCCGGTTCACACACCCACAGAACGAGTCCTTGAAGTGGCAGTTCGAACGGAAGTCGCGCCTGTCCGTGAGCGTCGGAGTGGATGTGGAGAACGGGAAGTTCGGCCAGTGCGGCGGCTTTCTGAAGGGCCTGAACTTGCGCTGTCGTTGGAGTTGCCGGTGACCCCATTCGTTGCCAGACGGTGAAGGCGTTGCTGTGTTCGCGGTCAACCCGGAACTGGCGAACGCTGAGCTCCGTGGAAGGTGCCAATCCTTGGAGGGTGAGCACCACGGCGGCATCGGGGCCTGCGATGTCTTCGTCCTGATAATGCCAGGCGAACACCGAAATCGTGTTGCCGTCGCGGGTGGCCAGCGACCCCACCTCCGGGCCGCCGCGGACACCGCTGCGCACGATGTCGTCGAGGGGCCGTTCTGTGGACGACTTCGATTCGAGCCGGTGTCCGTGCAATCGGGCCATCATTCGAAACGCATTCAGGACGGGCAGTTCGACTCCGCGGGTGGCCAGAGCGCGAAAGCCGGCGAACCAGGGCTGGCCCTCGAATTCAAAGGCCCAGGTGAGGGCACCGGCGAGGTTCACCTGATGACGTGCCGCGAGGGCGTGGGCGCGGGCGAAGCTCGCGGCGGTGTAGCTCGCGTAGAGTGCGCTATTGCGATAGGCGTTCTGCGGATAGACCTCGGCGGAGCATGCGGCGCAGCCGTCGGGATCGGATTCGCCAATGACGATCGGCAGGGACCGCAACTCAGGGAAGCTCGCGACGATTCCAAAACCGGCGTCGAAGTCCCGCAACTGTGCCGAGATGCCCATGCGGACGTGGCCGTTGGTCACGCCCGGGGCGCCCTTGGCGTGGAAGGAAATGAAGTCGATCGGGGAACCGACCCGTCCGGTGGCGTGATTGGTGCCGCGCAGGCAGTGTTCGAGGAAGTCGCGCAGGAACTTGGCGGCGCCGGCGTCCCGTGGGCTGGTGGATTCCGGTCCCCCCACCCGCGCTTGGGGAAGCGCCCGGCGAATCCCGGCCACGGCATGATCGTACAACCAGTGATACTCCGTCGGCGTGCCCTTCCAGTACGGGATGTTGGGTTCGTTCCACACCTCCCACCACCAGCGGTCCACTTCGGTTTTCCCGTACCGCTTCAGGCAATGGAGCGCCCACTGGTAGTTGAGTTCCTGCCATTTGGCGTAGTCCTTCGGCGGATAGGCCCAGCCGGTGTAGATATCGCCGTAGGGATCGCCGGGTTTCCAATGATGGCGATAGGGCGACGGGTGCACGGACAGGGCTTCGGGCATGAATCCGACCTGAACGTAGGGATGCAGTCCCGAGTGGCGGTAGGTGTCGAAGATGGCATCCACGATCGTCCAGTCATAGAGCGGTCGTCCGCGTCCGTCTTCGCCGTAGGCTCCGGTTGAGCCCCATTTCAAGGCCGGGGTACCGTCGCCCGAGGTGAGCAGGCTGTGGGCTCGAAAGAAGGTGGGAGTCCGGGAATCCAGCCGGCCGAGTTGTCCCAGGAGTTTTCGACCATCGGGCTGGGTGGCGTAATTCGG
>JANXMD010000221.1 GCA_025354845.1 Verrucomicrobiota bacterium
TGGTAGCGCGAGGCTCCCGCCGAGCGAGGTGTGTAGGTGGCGGGTGGGACGCCGTGGTGCGAAGTCGAACCCGTCCGTCCACCCGGCTCATCGGGAGATTCGCCCTACCATTCGCGCCCTGCGGTCGCACCAAGATGGTAGCGCGAGGCTCCCGCCGAGCGAGGTGCGTAGACGGCGGGTGGTGCGAAGTGGAACCCGTCCGCGCACCCGGCTCATCAGGAGATTCGCCCTACCGATCGCGCCCCGCGGTCGCACCAAGATGGTAGCGCGAGGCTCCCGCCGAGCGAGGTGCGTAGAGGGCGGGTGGGACGCCGAGGGGCGAAGTCGAACCCGTCCGCCCGCCAACTCCGCTAATTCCACCTTTGGACCATGGACTTGGGACCTTGGACAACGACGCCCTCCGGACCCGGCATGAGCATCGCGCCCGCACGGTCACACCGTCGCGGCGCCACCGTGGGGCGGATCCGAATCGTCCGACGCGGCACCACGCAGCCGCTGAACACTTCCCACTCCCGCCCGTCGCGTTCCACGCTGCAGGCGCCGGGCTTGAGCCGGATGACGCGGACTTGCGCTCCATCCGGAAGGCCGTCCGGCAGCGACCCTCCACCCACGACCGCCTTCACCTCCACCACGTCGCCAATCTCATAGTCCAGCAGTCGATTCATCTTCATGCGGACAGCGTGAACCAAGTGGTAGGACACACCTTGTCCGACTTTGGACCTTGGACTTTCGACTTTGGACTTTCGACTTCCGACTTACCCCCCTCCCCTCGGATCCAGCGCATCCCGGAGCCCATCGCCCAGAAGGTTCAACGCGAGCAACGCCGAGGCGAGCACACCGCCGGGGAAGGCGATGAGCCACCAGTAGGTGCGGATGGGATTGATCTGCCCTGCCCCCTCCGCGATGAGCGTGCCCAGACTGGCCTGCGGCGGCTGGATGCCGAGGCCGAGGTAACTGAGGAAACTCTCGTACAGGATGATGCCCGGCACGGTGAGGGTGAGGTACACGATCACCACCCCGGCCACGTTGGGCAGGATGTGGCGGAAAAGGATCCGGGTATGCGAGGCTCCGAGGGATCGGCTGGCCAGCACGAACGGTCGCGTGCGGAGCGAGAGCACTTGTCCGCGGACGATGCGGGCCATGGTGAGCCACGACACCGCGCCCAGCCCAACGAACAGAAAGAGCATCCGCGCCACGCCTCCGGCCTGTGGGGACAGTCGCCCGAGAACGCCCTTGAGATGATCCTCCAGCGTGGTGATCAGCACGATCACAAAGACGATGCTGGGCAGCGAATACAGCACGTCGACGAACCGCATCAGGATGCCATCAACGCGCCCCCCGGTGTATCCAGCCACCAGACCCCAGCACACTCCAATGACCAGACTGACCGAGGCACCGACTGCACCGACCAGCAGCGACAGGCGGGCACCGGCAAACACGCGCGTCAGCACGTCGCGACCGTGAACGTCGGTTCCCCACCAATGAGCCGAACCGGGAGCGGCGAATTGTGCATCCGATCCCTCCGCGGCCGCATGCGACCCCAAGGCCGGCACCACCAACGCCAGGACGACCAAACCCAGCAAATACAGGGCAGCCACCGTCGCCGGCCGATTGGCACAGAAGCGCTGCCAGGCGCGCCTGCCTGGGGTTGGGGAAGGACCAAGGCGGTTCCCGGAGTCGATCGCTGGAGTGGGGTCACTCATTCCGGACACGAGGATCCAGCAAGCCGTAGGTCAAATCGACCAGCAGGTTGAGGCCAAGGAGCAGCATCGCGTAGAGCAACACCAAGCCCACGACCATGGGATAATCCCGGGACAACGACGCATTCACCAGGAACACGCCGATGCCGGGAATCTGGAAGATGTTTTCCACCACGAACGAGCCAGTAAGGAGATCGGCCAACATGGGGCCGCTGTAGGAGACGACGGGCATGATCGCCAGACGGAAGGCGTGTCGAAAGACGACCCCGAATTCATCCACGCCCTTGGCTCGCGCCGTGCGGATGAAATCGCTCTGCAACGCCTGCGTCATGCCCTCGCGCGCCAACCGCGCGACGCGCCCACTGAAGTACAGCCCCAACGTGACCATCGGAAGAACCGCATGCGCAGGGGAACCCCACAGCCCGACGGGAAACCAGCCGAGCTTCAATCCAACGATCAGCACCAGCACCGGCCCCACCACGAATCCGGGCACACAGACCATGCTGATGGCCGCCAGGGCGGACAGTCCACCGACCCAACCGCGAGCGCGCACGGCCCCGAGCACGCCGAGCGGAATGCCGGTAGCCATCGCGAATCCGAAGGCCAGCCAGCCGAGCACCAGCGACACCGGCAGGCCCTGAAGGATGATGTCGGAAACCGAATGATTGCGATACTTGAGCGAGAGTCCGAAGTCGCCGGCGATCAATCCACCTTCCGCCCGATGCCACGTCCCCGACGCGTCGCGCTCCCACTTCAGCCCGAGAAAGCGCAGGTATTGGGCGCCGAGCGATTCATCGAGGTGATACTTGTGCTTCAACGCTGCCTCGACTTGCGGCGACGCGGGACGCCGCTCCTTGTCGAACGGGCCACCTGGGGCCACGCGAACCAGGAAGAACGCGAGCGTGACAATTACCCATGCCAGCGGGAGCAGGGTGAGAAGGCGCCGAAGCAGTCTCATGGCGACTTCGTCCCTCCCCGCTTCTTCTTCCGGTAAATGGCCGAAAACGGATGCTCATCGGTCATGTTGGGATACACGCCGCCGAGGATCTCCGGATCGTACGCGAACATGCCCACGTAGTAGTGCAGCGGCA
>JANXMD010000260.1 GCA_025354845.1 Verrucomicrobiota bacterium
ACTTGGGACAAATTCCTCAAGACCGGTGACGAGCGCTGGCCGGCACGCCTGCCGATGACCAAGTCGGCCGTGCGCGCCATGGACACCGTGACCGCCTTTCTCGGATCGCCCGAGGGTGGCAACGTGAAAGTGGACAAGTTCGTGGTTTCCGGCGGTTCCAAGCGCGGCTGGACCACCTGGACCACTGCGGCCGTCGATCCGCGCGTCGTGGCCATCTGCCCGATCGTCATCGACGTGCTGAACGTGGAGAAGTCGATGGAGCATCACTACCAGGCCTACGGCTTTTATGCCCCCGCGGTCGGCAACTACACCCAGCATCACATCATGGACTGGAACGGAACGCCGGAGATCAAGGCGCTGTACGCCATCGAAGATCCCTTCACCTACCGCGACCGCCTGACGATGCCGAAGCTTCTGATGAATGCGGCGGGCGATCAGTTCTTCCTCCCGGATTCCTCGCAGTTCTATTTCGACCAGTTGGTCGGTCCCAAGTACCTGCGCTACGTGCCCAACACCGATCACTCAATGCGCAACAGCGACGCCTACGAGTCGCTGCTGGCCTGGCACCATCTGGCAACCACCCAGGGTCACCTGCCTGAGTTCTCCTGGAAACACAGCCCGGATGGCGCCGTGACCGTCACACC
The DNA here is from genome assembly GCA_025354845.1 of Verrucomicrobiota bacterium. Classification (GTDB taxonomy): domain Bacteria; phylum Verrucomicrobiota; class Verrucomicrobiia; order Limisphaerales; family UBA9464; genus CAIVQB01. Next base: position 645 of record JANXMD010000260.1, read on the forward strand.
CAAGGACGCCCCGCGTCAGGTGATGCTGTGGCAGGCTCACACCGATGCAGTGCGTGATTTCCGCCTGGAAACGGTGGGCCCGATCTGGAAGTCCTCACCAGTGTCCCCCGACGAGATGGGCAACTACACCGCCCGCGTGGCCAAGCCGGCCAAGGGCTGGACCGGTTACTTCCTGGAACTCACCTACGATGTCGGCGCCACCAAGCCGCTCAAGCTCACCACCGACGTGAAGGTGATTCCCGATGTACTCCCATTCGCACCTGCTGCGGCTCAGCATCCCAAGGGTTTCCTGAGCAAATAAGGCCGCACCACCTCACCGAGTCGCAACGAACGCCGCCATGAGGATCACTCGTCGTCGGATCCTTCACTTTTTGCTGCTGGGAATCGGGCTCGGTGCAATGGGTGGCGCCTCCGTGCTGCGCGCCGAGCCCGCCCGTCCCCAAGCGTCGCCCCTCCACGCCGAGGCGGTTCGGTGGCGGACCCTGCTTTCGGAACGGATCCTTCCCTATTGGTACGACACGGCGATGGATTGGAAGCGCGGCGGCTATGTGCTGGCCGACGACGCTGTGCGCGGCCGCTCGGAGCCCGACGAGAAACAGTTGGTGACCCAGGCCCGCATGGTGTGGACTTTTTCGCTGGCTCATCGCGAGGGCTTCAGCACGCCGCAGCGCGATTACCTGAAGGCGGCCCATCACGGTGTGGCGTTTCTCCGCTCCGCGATGCGCGATCGCGAACACGGCGGCTACTTCTGGTCCGTAACCGCCGACGGCAAGCTCCGCGACGGACGCAAACGGCTCTACGGCGAGGCCTTCGTGGTGTACGCGCTGGTGGAATATCATCGGGCCTCGGGTGATGCCGCGGCCCTGCGCGACGCGCTCGAGCTCTATCGGGAGCTGCAGCGTCACACGCATGATGCGGCCCATCAGGGATGGATGGAACACTTCGAGCGGGACTGGACCCCACTTCCCGTCGGGGATCGCAACGCCATCGTGGAACTGGCCGGACACAAGAGCGCCAACACCCACCTGCATTGGATGGAAGCGCTCGCGGAGTTGTACGCGGACTCACACGATCCGGACGTTCGCCGTTCGCTCACTGAGGCGTTGGGACTGAATCGGCGTTATTTCTACCCGGCGGATCCGGCGAACGCGGCCTTCCACTTTCATCCCGACTGGACGCCCTCCGCCGATCCGTCGAGCGCGGGCTTGAGCTACGGTCACAACGTGGAATTCGCGTGGCTGATGATCCGCGCCGAGCAGGTGCTGCGGCAGGGAACCCGGTTTTCGCTCCACGCCACGCCGTCCTGGCCGCACTTCCACGCGCATGTAGATCATGCGCTCGCGCACGGCACGGATTTAAAGCTTGGCGGCACCTACAACCGCGGCGCGGGAAATGGTCCGGCCACCGACACCAGCAAGGTGTGGTGGGTGCAAGCCGAGATGATTGCCGCGCTCACCGACGGCTTGGGACATCAGCCCGCCAACTCTTCCTATCAGGACGCGCTGACCCGCACGTTCCAGTTCGTGAACGCCCACATGACCGATGCCCGGACCGGCATCTGGGTGGACACGGTCACCAGCGAGGGCGCTCCGAAGTCCACCGGATTGGCGCACAACTGGAAGGCCAACTACCACGACGTCCGGGCGCTGGTGAAGTTTGTGGATGCGTTTGATCCGCGACCTTCGGTGGTCACGAAGCCGGCCGCCAAGTAAGTGGGCGTGGACAAGCGCCCGTGTGTGACGATGCTCGGGCGGTGCGGTCGGCCTTAGTCCCCATCTACTTCGATTACAACGCCACCACGCCGCTGGATTCCGCGGTGCGGGAGGCAATGCTACCGTTCCTCGATGGCACCTGGGGTAATCCCTCTTCCGTTCATGCGATCGGACGCACGGCGCGTGCCGCCTTGGATGATGCCCGATACCGGCTCTCGGCGCTGTGGCGGTGCAAGCCGTCGGAAGTGGTGTTTACCGCAGGCGGCACCGAATCGAACAACCTCGCGATCTTCGGCACCGCCCGGCTTCTCCGTACGCGCGGGCGTCACCTGATTTGCTCGGCGGTGGAGCATCCCGCGGTGTTGCACGCGTTTCGTTTTCTGCGGGAGCACGAGGGATTCGAAGTCACCGAACTGCCGGTGGATTCCCGCGGGCGTGTCTCCGTTTCGACCGTGGAATCGGCATTGCGACCCGACACCGTTCTGGTGTCGGTGATGGCTGCCAATAATGAAGTGGGAACGCTGCAGCCGGTGCCGGAAATCGGGCGGTTGTGCCGGGAGCGTGGCGTCCGTTTCCACACCGACGCGGTCCAGGCGTTCGGAAAACTCCCGTTTCGTGACATCCACCAGTTTGAAGCGGACCTCGTGTCGGTTTGCGCCCACAAATTCCACGGACCCAAGGGGGCGGGGGCGCTGTTCATTCGATCGCCGCTGCAACCTCTGCCGACCCAGATCGGCGGCGGCCACGAGAACGAGCGGCGCGCCGGAACCGAGAATCTCGCGGCCATCGCCGGTCTGGTCCGTGCGTTTGAGAGATGCGTGGTGGTCCCGGCATTTGACCCGCAGGTCTTGACGCCGCTTGCCAGTCGATTGGTCCAAGCGGTGGCCGCCATTCCGGGCGTCACGGTGCGCAGCCCAATGTCGGACGGTGACCGGCTGCCGAACACGGTCGCGTTCTCCGTTCAGGGAACGGATGGCATCGCCCTGATGGCAACCCTTGATCTGGAGGGAGTCTGTGCCTCGAGCGGTTCGGCGTGTTCTGCTGGCTCGCTGGAGCCGAGCCACGTGCTGGCGGCGATGGGCGTTCCCGCCGCCGAAGCGAACGCGTTGGTTCGATTTTCGCTCGGCCGCGATTCGACATTGGAAGAGGTGGACCGCGTGATGGAGCGGCTCCCGCACCTCTTGGGTCGCCTGCGGGCGTGATCGGGTCACCAGGCGCTCGCGTAGGTTCACAACCCGGGGAAGCAAGAAGTGTTCTGCCAAAACGATTCGTGCTGGGGCTTCGCACGATGGAGTGGTTGCAACCATTTGATTTACGCAAATAAACGATCGTTCGACGTAACCTGAAGTCGCTCTCCGAGATCGTCTTCCACGGACGCTTTTCAGGAATGCTCCGTGAGGTAAGAAGGAAGCAAACCGGGGTTCCCACGCGAAGGGAATCCGGGAACGGCGGCCATGCAGTCATGTCGTTTCGCTCCCTCCGTCAACTCCTCGGCACGCCCGTTTCCGGGCAGTCGCTGGCCGTCTTTCGGATCCTCGTGGGCACCTTGATGCTGCTCGAGGCAATCACGCTCTGCGTGCCCATGCCCGACATGGTCTCCACCGGACGAACGCCGCTGGAAGCCTATTTCACCTCTCCCAAGATCCACTTCCACACGCCGTATCCGCTCTTCAGCTGGGTTCCGGTCCCGGCGGAACCGCGAATGCATCTTCTGGTCGTCGCGCTTGGCGTGTCCGGTGTGCTGATGGCGGCGGGTGCGTGTTATCGGGTCACGTCCGTCACCACGTTTCTGTTCTGGGGCTGGATCTATGTTTCCGAGTCGCTGCGGACTTACTGGCGGAGTGATTACTACCTCGATGTGCTGCTGCTGTTCCTGTTGATGTGGATGCCGGCGGAACGCTGTTTCAGTGTGGACGCGTGGTGGCGAAGGAGGCGTGCGGCGGTGCGTGGAGAAGCGTCGTCCACTTGGAATGCGGGTGTGATTCCGTTCTGGCCCGTGTTTCTCCTGAGGGCGCAATTGGTATTGGCCTACTTTTACGCCGGGTTCACCAAGCTGAGTGCCGACTGGCTGCTCGACGCGGCGCCGGTGCGCTGGTTCCTCGCCCGTCCTGGCGTCACGGAGCCCTTCCGAAGCGTGCTGTCACCGGTGCTTTTTCATCAGTTCGAGTCCCTCATCCACAGTGTCGCGTTTGCCTACGTCCTCAGCTGGGCGGGCATGCTGTTCGATCTTTCGGTGGGATGCCTCCTCCTCGTTCGGAGAACGCGGGTGTTGGGGTTGGCGTTGATGACCACCTTTCACGTCACGAATCATTTTCTGATCTTCAATGACATCGCGTGGTTCCCCTTGGTGGGCATCACCACGGCGTGGATTTTTCTCGATCCGACGTGGCCGGGAATTTTCGTCCGTTGGATCCGGCATCCCCGGATCCGCCAGCCCGACTTGTGCTGGCTGGTTGGCGGCGTGGTGTTGCTGCCCGGCATTGGGGGATTCCTGGGCTGGGCGTCGCGCCCGATGTCCGTGGCCACTCCGCGCGGTGAGAGTCGACTGCCGCGCTGGGTTCCAGGATTTGTCGTGGCGTGGCTGGCGCTGCAGATCCTGATTCCGCTGCGCGGCTCGGTCATCGCAGGGGATGACCGGTTCACCTGGGAGGGACTGAGCTTTGCTTGGCGGCTCAAGGCCGACACCCGGCACGCGTATCTCCCGCGGATCACCCTTGAGGATTCGGCGTTGATCGACTTGAAGCCGGGGGCGGCTGCGGTGATCCACTGGGACCGCTGGCCGGAGGATCGAACGCTGTACCACCAGGTGGAACCGAAGGCGATTGATTGGGAATCCCTCCCTGAATTGCTCGTGGTCACCGCCACCGCAACTGGCGAACGAGTGATGTTCAATCCGCTGTCGCGCCAGTTCACCGGCCGCACGCGCGAGGCCGCGCGGGCGCGGGCAACTGAGCTGTGGACGACGCGATTCGGACACGCACCGGAGGGCTTCATCGAAACGCAGCCGTTGCTCGATATTGTCACCCATCTCGTCCGCGGATTGCGTGAGGCCGGCGAAATGGGACTTGCCCAACAGTATGCTGCGGTCGAGGCAACGCTCCGCTCCCAGATGGGCAAGGGCGCGGATTCGAACGCCGTTGCCTCCACCGTGTCTGTCTTGGCCCAGGCGCTCGATTCGTTGCACCGGCAGGATGTGGGGGGCACGCTGGCGCCATACTTCCAACGGCTGGCGCCGTTCGTGCTCGAGTCCGGAGGGCGGACACCACCGGCGTTCCTGGTGATTCAGGATCCCGCGGTGTTGCGGGAGTCGCCTTCGACGAAGGAGACGGTCGTCATTCGAGACGCCTGGCGCGTGGCGGATGGCCGCTCTCTTCGCGATTCGGGCTCACCCTTCGAGGTCTACGCCGCCGACCTGGAGACCGACACCGCCGCCTCGGGATCCCGCGTGCCGGTGCGGTTGGTGGTGTCATCGGGCGGAATCCCGTCGGTGGTCTGGAATATTCTCGGCGACACCGCCCCGTCTCAATGGCTGCACTTCAGCAGCCAGCCGTTCTTGTTGCGCCGCTACGCCGTGCGGGTGGCGGACCAATGGAAGGCCCACACCGGCCGCCGCCCCGCGGTGCATGCGTGGACCCAGGTGTCGTTCAACGGGCGTCCCTACCAGCCGTTAGTGGATCCGGCGGCCGACCTCGCGTCGGTGCCCGTCTCGTGGTTTCGGCACAATCCGTGGGTGCTGGATCTGCAAACCCCACGTATTCCCGCAGGCGTGCTGGTTCCCGGTCGGTTGCCGGCGTCGGTTTTCTAAAATCACGGAGATCGAAGATCGGAGATGGGAGATCGATCAGATGAATGCACGCCGGAGGGCGGCGATGCTCTTGGGCACTGCGGTTTCGGGGTTCTCCTTGCCCTCCATTTCGAGGGCAACCCAGCCAGAATAGCCGGCGTCGGCGAGGATTGAGGCGATCCGCGGATAGTCCAGATCCAGCGTGTACCACTCGCCACCTCCGGGATAGGTCTTCGCCTGCACGTACACCGTCCGCGCGGCGATGCGCACCAGCTTGTCGTACGGATTCTCCAGAAAATTGCCGGTGTCCATCAACACGCCAAGCCACGGCGATTGAATCGCATCGGTAATGCGAAGTAGTCCCTCGGGGGATCGGGTGAGTCCCCAATGGTTTTCCACCGCGAGGATGACGCCGTGCTGTGCCGCCTTTTCGAGACACTGGTGCAGGCTGTCGATGCACCACTTGAAGCCGTCGTCTTCGGTATAGCCGGGCAACACGGGCTCGATGCCGCGCGCCTTCATGAGGTCGTCGAAGTCCTTGATTGTGTTCCAGCGTCCCGAGTTGATGCGCAACACGCCGACGCCGAGGGCTGAGGCGATCTCGATGCACTTGTGGGTGTGGGCAATTTGGGCGCGCAGGAAGGCGGGGTCGGGATCGACGAAGTCCTGGTGGATGCTAAGGCAGCAGAAGCTCACGCCATGGCGGGTCGCATGGCGTTTCAGCCGCGTGAGATACGCCCGATGCTCTGCGGTCAGCGGCTCCTTCTCGGGAAGGTCCATCTGGCGATGCAGCACATCGACCCCGGCCAGGCCCATCGCGGCGGCACGCTCGACCACGCCCTCGATCGTCACTTTGGGATCGCGGAAGTGCCAGTAGCTGTAGCTGGCGACGGCTAGTTGGATCTTGGGCTTCCGTGCTGCCGCAGTCGGCGCGGCCTGCAGGACTGGGGAGTCGAGCAGACCGGCGGCACCGGTTGCGACGGCAGCCGAGGCGGAGGTGGTGAGAAACCGGCGGCGGGAGGCGTTCATGGGATTTTTTTTCGAATCTTACCGCGCACACCGCGGTTGTCAGCCCCAGCGTCGTAGGACCCGGCTGAAGGAGAAATCGGAAATCAACCGCTGATCGACGCAGATAAACGCGGATGGAAATCGCCGACAGAGTCCTGTGAGAAATCCCCAGAATGGAGTCCCTTGAACGACCTCGCAAAGCGGACTCCGGGCGCCTCAGTATCTGCGTTCATTTTCGGTTTGAACCGCCGTTGTTAGTCTAATCCGTCCGTTCGAATTCCTTCCGCCAAGCAATCCGTGATTCTCCGTGAAATCCGTGTCAGTCTTCCCCCGATGTCCCGTCGCTGGATCGTCTGCCTGGTCCTCGTGCTCGCCCTGGATGGCGGGGCGTTCTGGTGCTGGCGATGGCAGAAGGAGCGGCGCTACGATTCCCTCATCCGCGATGCCGCCCGGCGCTATCAACTGCCGCCAGCCCTGGTGAAGGCGGTGGTGTGGCGCGAGAGCGACTTTGACCCCAAGGTGGTGGGCAAGGCGGGTGAGATTGGGCTCATGCAGTTGATGGACGATGCCGCTCACGAGTGGGCGGGATCCCAGCGCCTACCATCCTTCACCCACGAGCAAGTCTTCGATCCTCGTACCAACACTCTCGCCGGCGCCTACTACCTGGCGAAGCTGTTGCGCCGCTACCCCGCTACCGATGACCCGGTCACCTACGCGCTGGCTGATTACAACGCCGGCCGGGGCAATGTGTTGAAATGGATGACCGGTGCTGCCCGGACCAACAGCGCCGCGTTTCGAAATCAGATCGGGTTTCCGTCCACGCGGGCCTACGTCGAGGCGATCACCCAGCGGTACGCGGAGTACCGGTCCGATTTTCGGTGAGCAGCGTAGCCGCCGACGGGAGGAGGCGGATCGGAGATCGAAGTTCGGAGATCGAAGTTCGGAGATGGAAGATGGGGAATGGAGATCGGGGCGTTTTTGCCTTTTACCTTTTTCCTTTTGCCTTCGGAGGCCAGCCTCCGCCCGTGCCGGAATCGATTCAGCATTCGTTGGATGCGCTGGTCCAGCCCATAGGACTGATCTGGGCTGCATTGCTCGTGGCGTTTTTCGTGAACCTGTTTCGCGGCCGCCTGCTGGCCGCGCTGTTCCACGGGGTGCTGGTAGCCTTCATCCAATTGGTCGGGGCCACCGACATTCCGGCGAGGCTCCTGGCCGATTTGGAGCGGCCCTACGATCCCCACGTCCGCGGCTGGCCGACCAAGGCCGATGCGGTGATCATGCTCGGCGGCACCCACGATTACTCCCAACGCACGCCGCTGCATTTCGGGGTGGGAGAGTCGGCCGACCGCATCCTCCTGGCTTGTGAGCTGTCTCGGGCGACCGGCGGCAGCGCCCTGATCCTGGGCGGAAGTTATTACGAGATTCAGGGGGTCCGGCGCCCTGATTCGGAGATGCTCGTGGACTGGTTCAAGACCTGGCGGATTCCGGTGGGGCCGGTGTACCCGCTGGGCATGTGCGCCAACACCCACGTCGAGGCCGAGCGCACGCTGCGGCTGGCCACGGAGCACAAGTGGACCCGGCTGGTGCTCGTGACCTCCGGGTACCACCTCAAGCGTGCCGAGGCGATCTTCCGAAAGCTGGGGATCACGGTGATCCCGGCTGGTGCCGAATTTCTGGGTCTGGACGCCCTGGGTGGGAAGGACGCCTGGATGGTGGTTCCGCGTCTGCGAGGATTCGAGCTCATGCGCTACTGGGTGCACGAGCAGGTGGGGTTGGTCTACTACCGGATGCGAGGATGGATTTGAGCGGAACGAAAAACTCCAAAAAAACTCCGCTTGCAATCCCTCCCGGGTTCTAGCATCAAAGGCGCCCGCGGTACGGATGCGAGTGTAGCTCAGCCTGGTAGAGCGTCACCTTGCCAAGGTGAATGTCGAGGGTTCGAATCCCTTCACTCGCTCCAATTCCCCCCCCCTCTCTACCAAGTTTCTCCCCAGTGCCCAGTGGTTTAATTTCACCGACACGGTGTCTTTTCCGGGTGGGGTGAATCCAAAATCCGGCAGTACCCTGGGCGATCAACCGGCAGTTGCGCATCGCCGTGGCGATCCTTGAGTCAGACGCCACACGGTAGGGCGAGGCTCCTGCCGAGCCGGGCCGCGCAAACGCGGTCCAGCACGCAACTGTGCGTTCCATCTGCCGCCTACGCACCAGCGGCTCACACGGAGGTTCGCCCTACCAAGGGGGGCGCCACGGCTCCGCGACACGATTCCGCACGCCTC
>JANXMD010000265.1 GCA_025354845.1 Verrucomicrobiota bacterium
CCCGCCAACGCCGCTCTGCTGGCCCCGCCGATCGCGAAATTCCTGAAGGAGTAATCCGTGGAGAAGCTGTAATTAGTAATCGGTGGCCAGTGATCAAGGGCAGTGTTCGGGAACCATCTCCCATCTCCTATCTCCCATCTCCGAACTTCGATCTCCGATCTCCGATCTCCGATCTCCGAGTTACATGTCCCGCCTCACCCGCATCCTGCAGTCCGGCGGCCCGTTTCTCGGGTTGTTGCTGGTTTGCGGGCTCTTCGCCCTGACCGAGGAGCGCGAGTTCATTTTCACCGGGGGCAATTTCAAGAATATCCTCACCCAGACCGTGATCGTCGCGGTGGGCGCGCTGGGGATGACGCTGATCATCATCGGTGGAGGCATTGATCTGAGCGTGGGTTCGGTGGTCGCCTTCACCGGTGTCCTGGGTGCCAAGCTTCTGGTGGCCGGCTGGAACCCCTGGTCCACCGCCGCCGCGCTGATGGCAGTGGGCGCAGGCATCGGGCTGTTCAACGGCACCATCATCGCCGCGTTCCGCATGATGCCGTTCATCGTCACACTGGGCATGATGGGGATCGTCCGTGGCTCGGCAAAATGGCTGGGACAAAACCAGACCGTGAACGCGCCACCCGAATCTCCCGTACAACGACTCATGGCCCGGGTGAATCCTTCCGACTTCTGGCCGCTTCCTCCGGGCGTCTGGATCCTGCTCGGCCTGTCCGTGATGATGGCCCTCATCCTTCGGCGCACTGTATTCGGACGGCACGTCTTCGCCATCGGAGCCAACGAGATCGCCAGCCGCTACTCAGGGGTTCGGGTTGGCCTGGTGAAAGTCGGCACCTACGCACTCGCCGGGATGCTCTTCGGATTCGCGGGGTTGCTTCAGATGTCACGACTCACCCAGGGCGATCCGACGGTGGCGGTGGGTCTGGAGTTGGATATCATCGCCGCGGTCGTCATCGGCGGCGCCAGCCTGAGCGGTGGTGCCGGCAGCGTGCTCGGATCACTCATCGGGGCGCTCATCATGGCCCTTTTGCGCAACGGCACCAATCAACTGGGATGGCAGACCTTCACCCAGGAGATCATCATCGGCATGGTCATTGTCCTCGCCGTGGGCCTGGACAAGTGGCGCCAGGCGAGGGGAAGCCGGTAGGACTTAGTCCAAAGTCCAAGGTCGAAAGGCAATTTTCGGGGTGTTTTCCCTCTTGAGGAATTGATCGTACTCGGCGAACACCAATGCGGTTCAAGTTGCATCCCGTTCACGTTCCATGACCTCCGCACCCTCTCCCAATTCCGCCACGCCACTCGACAGCCTCGACGAGGTCGAGGACTTCTACAAAACGCGCTACCCGGATCCGAGCCAACCGGCCCCGGAGCCGAAGCCCAAGGTTGGGCACGCACCGGACAAAAAAGAGACCGAATTTCGGAACTACGAGGCCGACGCACGCCCCACGGTCCGCGAGTTTTACCGGCTCAACCACACCTTTCAGACCTACGAGTTCGGCGTCGAAAAGCGGAAGCAGTATCTCGGTCTAAACCGGATGCAAATGGGCATCTGGGAGGCTGCCGAGTACCTCAATCAACTGGTCGACGACAGCGATCCCGACACCGACATGTCGCAGCTGGAGCACCTGCTTCAGACCGCGGAGCACCTGCGCAAGGATGGCAAACCCCGATGGATGATCCTCACCGGTTTCGTGCATGACCTCGGAAAGATCCTCTGCCTGTGGGGCGAACCCCAGTGGGCGGTGGTGGGCGACACCTTCCCAACCGGCTGCGCCTTCTCGCCCAAGATCGTCTTCCCGAAATTCTTCGAGGCAAATCCGGACACCATCGATTCGCGCTACAACACGAAGTTCGGCGTTTACACCGAGGGATGCGGCCTCGATGCAGTAAACCTGTCTTGGGGTCACGACGAGTACATCTATCAGGTCAGCAAGGACTACCTGCCCCTGCCCGCGCTCTACATGCTGCGCTACCACAGCTTCTATCCATGGCACCGCGAGGGCGAATACGGTCACCTGCTGAACGCCCAGGACCGCGAGCAACTGCAGGCGGTGAAGGACTTCAATCCGTACGACCTTTACACCAAGAGCCACGGTAAGCCGGATGTGAAGGCGCTGCGCCCGTTTTACGAAGAACTCATCGCTGAGTTCTTCCCAGCCAAAATCCGCTGGTAACGTTTCCAAAACCGCCCGCCCCCTCCCGCCGAGGGTCGGGCGGTTATCGTTTTTCCCGAGCACGCAGCCGAGCTGAAGTACCCCACTCAATTCGCTGCTCAGCTTCCCGATTCCGCATCTGTGTTCATCCGTGTCCATCTGTGGTTGAATCCTCTCCGGGTCCTATGAAGGAACGGCTGATGATTTTGGTGGCGGGCGCGGGGCTCCTGCTGATCCTTCTGGTCGGCCTCACCGGTGGCTTGGTTCTCAGCCGATTCTTTCCTGCCAACGATCGCCCGC
>JANXMD010000280.1 GCA_025354845.1 Verrucomicrobiota bacterium
CCGCCTGGCCTTCACCAGTGACCAGGGTGAGTGACCCATCCGCATCCTCGCTCAGCACGCGGCCAGAATAGGACTCACCCTCGCGCGTTTCCACGACGTGTTGCGCGAACTGGGGTGCGATGTCGCGGCTGGGTTGGAGGATGGAGGCCACCAACTTCTCCCGTTTGGACGCGCGTCCAATGGTCGAGAGATCCGGGCCTACGGAGCCGCCCTCGCCCTCGATGCGGTGGCATTTGGAGCACGCGGCCCAGCTGGAATCAAACACCCGACGACCCGCCTCCACATCACCGCCGCCGCGGGAGGCCACGGCGAGCCACTCAGCCTCCGTGGCCGGACGCCCGGTGGCGCGACCCAGAGCGAACCCCGCCGCCGCGGCAACCGCAGGGGGCGCTGTGACCGAATCCAGAGCCTCCCTCACACCCGGCTGGGCAAGCCAGGGCCTCAGCGCCCGGGCCTCTTCCAAGGCGACGGCGGGTGAGGGATCCTTCAGGAGGCCGAGGAGATCGCTTACGTGATCTTCATGCCCCCCCGTGAGGCCGACGATCGCCGCCGAACGGAGCCCGGGATTGTCGGAACGGTTCGTTGCCACCCGCCGTAGAGCGGCGACCACATCGGGTTCGTGTCGTCCTGCGAGCACCCGAAGCGCAGCGCGACGCCGCGTCAGCGATTCCGTCGGAGAACTCAGCTGATGAATCGCCTCAACAATCGCTGCCGGATCGATCGGCACCTGCGGAATGAGGCGCACCGCGTTTCCCTTGGAGGCCGCGGGCGTCGAAGGATCCACCGCCAAGCGTCGAAGCGTCTCGGCGTGGGCCGCGAGCAACAACGGCGTGGCCGAGCCTGCATGCAAGGAGTCCGCGACCGCGCCACGCAGTCCAGTGATCCGATCCTCCGCCACCCATTGGAGCGCCACCAGGCGGACGCCGGGATCCGGATTTCCGAGGGCATCGCGAAGGACACTCCCCATCGTAAACTCGCTCAACACTTCGTTGGTGGAGTGGCGTGCGAGCGCCCGGCGAAACGCGAGGAGTGCGTGCTGGGCTTCGCGCGGTGATTTTGCCTCCCGAAACCAGGCTTCGAGCTCCGGCGCCGGATGCGAGGCCATGGCCGAGGTGGCCACGGACCGGACAAAAGGATCCAACGAGGCGGCCATGATCTTCAATCTGCCCGTGCTTAGGCCTGATTTTCCGCCGGCGAAGCGCTGCAACTCCTTTCCTTCATAGATGAGGTCCGCCTCCGCCGTCGCGTTGTGCGGCGACGTCTTGCCGCTGGAGAGGCGCCACAGCCGGCCATGCGAGTGGACGTTGTAGTCCTGCTTCACCCAATCGGTGAAGACGATGGATCCATCCGGCGCCACCGCCAGCGCCACCGGTCGAAAGTCCTCACCGCCGGTGACAATCTCACGTCGCTCCGCCTTGAAGGATCTGCCAACCGGTGTCGGCTCGTAGAGCTCCAGCGCATGATCCCACGAGGCCGCCACCAGGAGCGACGACGGCGACGACCGCGCCCATCCGGTTCGTGCCAACGCCACGACGCTCGTCGGTCCCTCGCCCGTTCCCGCGGCCATGGGCAGGGTTCCGGGCAGTTCCCCATCCCAGGCAATGAACGGACTCAATCCGTCCCGGCCGTGGCGGAACTGGAATCCATAGTCCCCGCCCAGAATCACATGAAGCAGCCGGCAGGGCGGACGGGAGTCGGGATCATTGTCCACGGCCACCAAGCGCTCCGCGGAATCAAAGGCGAGTCCGAACGGATTCCAAAACCCAGTTGCGACTTCCACTAGACCCGCGCCGTCGGGCCGGCATTTGAAGATCCGCCCGCCGGCTCCTGCGGGAATCGCGATGCGCGTCGCATCGGTGCCAATCAGGGTGTACGGCAGCCCGAGATTCTCACCGACTCCTACGTAAAGCATGCCATCGGGCGCCACGGCAAGCCCACCAAGGCCGTTGTGCGGATACTCACCCGCAGTCTCCATGCGCAAGAGCGTGGTGCGCCGCGGGGGGGTCTCCGCACGACCTCTCACCTCGAACCGCAGCAGGCCATTTCGATGAGACAGCAACAGGCGCCCCTCCGCATCGAAAGCCAACTGCATGGACCAGCGCAGGTCTTCGGACGCGATCACCGTCGGCTTCGCACCGGGCTCGCCAGAAAAGCGCAGGAGGCGATCCGACTTGGGGCCGGCGTAGTCAGGCTTGGGGAAATGGGTGTGAGACTCGACCACGAAGATTTGCCCCCGGCTGTCCACCGCGCAACCAATCGGGGTCACCAAGTCCGGCTCGGCAGCGAGCAATTGGAGAGTCATCGCCGGATCCTGAAGCTTTGGCCGCGGCAACGTTGCCAGATCCACCGCCCAACTTGCGTGGGGCAGACAAGTGGCCAAGCCAACGAAAAGCGCCCGGCGCGACAAAAGACAAGGGAGGCTCACCCACCCGATGTACCCGCGCTCGATGCCAGCCGGCAAGCACCCAGCTGAATCCTGCAGCCCATTCAAGTCACGAGCTTGTCTCCACCATACCGCTACGCGAACGCTTTGGAGTCCGGTGAGGTGCGAAGCGACTCACCGGTTTGGAATCTCAACCCACGCCCCCCAGCACAACGATTTCCACCATCCCAGTCTCGTCCCAAATCAGTTCAATTGGCATCGCGCAGTTCGATCGCCACCCCTCCAAACCGGCGGCCCGCCGCCGGACTCCATAACGCTGCGAACGCTTTGGAGTCCGGTGAGGTGCGAAGCGACTCACCGGTTTGGAATCTCAACCCACGCCCCCCAGCACAACGATTTCCACCATCCCAGCCTCGTCCCAAGTCCGTTCCAATTGGCAGCGTGCGGTTCGATGGTCTCCCCTCCAAACCGGCGGCCCGCCGCCGGACTCCATAACGCTACCTATGACTAGCGGGTCCCGCGTTTCAACCGAAGTTCCTCAAACGTACAGCGCCTGCTTCAACTCATGAACGAGGAAGCTGGTGAGCGAGTAACGGCGGCCGGGATCGCGCTCGAGGCAGCGGAGGACGATCTTTTCCAGGGCGGCCGGGATGTCGCCGTTGATGTCGCGCGGCCGAATGAAGTCCTTTCGATCGAGCTGGCGACGCAGCACCTCGTCGGCGTTCTCGCCGGGAAACGGTTTCTTGAAGGTGAGCAACTCAAAGGCACTCACACCCCACGCCCAAATGTCGGCCCGATGATCCACCGGTTCACGCAATAACTGCTCCGGAGCCATGTAGGCCGGGGTGCCTGGATTCTTGTCCAGCTTGCGCGGGGGATTGGGAATGGGCTGGGACAGGTCGAAGTCGATCAGGCGCAGGCTTCCATTGCGCGTGAGCAGGACGTTTTCCGGCTTGATGTCGAGATGCATGAATCCACGGTCATGCACAACACCCAAGGCACTGGCGAAGTCGATGAGGATCTCGGCGATATTCTCGGTCAGTACCGGCGCCCCGGAAGCCATGAGCAGTTTCAGGTTCTCGCCTTCGACGTATTCCATCACCTGGATCAGCTCACCGCCGATCTTTCCGTGTTCCACGTAGCCGATGATCCACTGGCCGTCCTGACAGGCCTTCAGCGTCTCCGCCCCGGTGGTGAAACGCTTGCGCTCGGTGAAGGCGAAGACGGAGTTGTTCAACATCCGCCGGACGGCAAAGGCGCGCCCCAACTCGTCCGTGGCCAGCCAAATCTCCGACATCCCCCCCGAGTTGATCAACTCGTGGAGGGTATACGGACCCAAACGTTGGCCGGCTTGAGACATGGGCGAGAAAGCCGCGGGTAGCTAGCAGAAGCAGTTCCAAGTCGGAAGCGAAATGCGCGTTTTCTGGCTCCGAACGTCGATTCGCGATAGGGTAACCCCGTGAATCCCGTCCGGACGCTTTCGGTGTACCTGGCCGCCGTCTTCGCCGGCGGTGCCGCGCTTGCACCGTGGCTGTATCGAGGGGTTCAGCAACTCGCCCCAGACTCCGGGATTGCCCATCAGCCGTTCCACCGCTACGTCAACCGGTGCCTTCTGGTTGGGGCAGTTCTCGGGCTGTTTCCGCTCGTTCGTTCCCTCGGAATCCGTTCGTGGGCCTCGTTGGGCTGGGTGATGCCGACCCAAGAATTTCGCCGCCTTACCACCGGCCTGACTCTCGGCTTTGCGTCGCTGGCGTTGGCGGCAGCTGTGCCCCTGATGGCCGGTGTTCGAGCCCTCCAATTCGAGGCACCCATCTTGGAACTCCTTCGCCACCTCCTCAATGCCGCACTCTCCGCGGTAGTGGTTGCGGTGCTGGAGGAACTCTTGTTCCGGGGCGCCGTGTTCGGGGCTCTGCGACGTGTCCATGGATTCACGCTCGCTGCGTTGCTTTCCTCGGCCCTGTACTCCCTGGTGCATTTCTTCGATCGCCCGCCGGCGCCGGAAATCATCGGGGCCTGGACCGGATGGGTCACCCTCGGCGCGATGCTGCATGGATTCACGGAAATGGACCAACTGCTTCCCGGGTTCTTGTCGCTAGCCGTGGCCGGATGGGTGCTGTCGTGGTGTCGCGAGCAGACCGGATCCCTCACCGTCGGGATCGGTCTCCACGCAGGATGGATCTTCTGGCTGAAGTCTTTCGGGTTTCTCACCCGCGACACCCACAACCCGGGCACTTCGGCGTTCTGGGGCACTGCCAAACTCTACGACGGCTGGCCGACTTGCGGCATTCTGATCGCTGTGGCTTTGATGGTATGGGCCCGTCCTAAAATCCCCCGGGAGGGCGCGTCGTGAACTCCGGCCTTCAGCTCGTCCGGCAGGGACCTCGCTGGGTCGAAGCCGTCCTCGGTTTGCTCTATCCGGGCGTCTGTCACCTCTGCCGCGACGAACCGGCTGGTCCGGCAGACGGCTATGTGGGCGCCGAGTGTCGGGCCCGGGTGCACGCGGTGCGAGCGCCGTTCTGCCAGCGCTGCGGACTGCCGTACCCCGGTGAGATCTCCCACACCTTCTCCTGCGCCAATTGCGCCGAGGTGGAACTCCACTTTGAAACCGCCCGTGCCGCCGCCATTGCCGACGGACCGGTGCTGGAGGCGGTCCATCGCTACAAGTATTCCGACGCTCGCTGGTTCCATCCCTTCCTTGCCGGACTTCTTTGTGAGGCGGCACTGCCCGAATTGCGCGATGCCGGATGGTCGATGGTGGTGCCAGTCCCGCTGCATGCCGTAAAGCGTCGAGAACGCGGCTTCAATCAAGCCGAAGCCCTGGCCCGTCCGCTGGCCAGAGCGCTGGGGATTCCTGTGCGCACCGAACTGGTGCATCGCGTCGCCCCCACCCACACTCAAACCACGCTGTCACGGGAGCAACGAGCCGAGAACGTGAGTCGCGCTTTCCGTGCCGGGTCGGGACGACGACGTCCTTTTCCGTGGTCACCACACGAATCCCCGCCGCGATTGGACGGCGCGTCGGTGATCGTGGTCGACGACGTCCTCACCACCGGCGCGACGGCAAATGCCGTCGCACGCGAACTTCGCCGCATGGGAGCCCAGCGGGTTTGCGTGTGGTCCACCGCCCGGGCGACACTGACCTGAGCCCACGGAACTGCCGCAACCTCATGCGATCGCAGGCTTCACCCGGGGACGAAGCCGCTTCAACTGCGAAGCCAAGCGCCTCTCAATAATCCTGCTTCTTCATCATCTCCTTGGAGCTCCAGCGTCCCTTCGCTCCGGGAGTGTTGATGCGTGGCGGGGCGTCGATGGGCGGGCCCTGGTTTTGCTGCGGCTCGGCCTGACCGTTCGGCTGCTTGCCACCGGGCTGCGGTTGCGGCTGGCCCTTCTGCGCCTGCTCGGAGAGTTGCTGACGGACTTGATCCAGTTTCTTGCCCACTTCCTCGGCCTTCTCGCCCGTTTCCTTGGAGGGATTCAGCCCCTGGAGTTCATCCAGGGCCTGCTCCGCCCCTTCGAGTCGCGCTGCCTTGGCCTCAAGCGATTCCTTGCCGCCGGGATCTTTGGACAAGCGCTCGGCGAGCTTGGAGAGCGCCTGCTCCAGCTTCTTTTGGGTGGCCGCAGCCTTCTGGGGCAGCCGGGTTTCCTTGGGTTTGAGGTCACCGGCCTGCTGATAAAAATCGAGGGACTGCCCGAGCCACTGCGCTTGCTGCTCCAGGTTGGCCTGCTCGCTCTGCTGTGAGAGCTCGTCACCACGCTCTTCCATCACCTCGGCGAGACGTTGATTGATGGCCTCGAGAGTTTCCTTGGCTGGTTGATGATCGGGCACCTTGTCGAGGGCCTTTTCCACCTGTTCCCGCGCCATGCGGAGGACGGCGAGCTTCTCGTTGGGCCAGGGCATCTGTTGCTCCTGCAGCATCAGCGTCCGGGCGTGAAAGGTCAGCGCGTCGGCAAGGCGCCGCTTGCCGTCCTCGAGCGCCTGCTTCATCGCGTCGTCCTTCGGCTTGAGCTGCGTGGCATCCTCGAGCATCGCCACCCCCTCCTCGATCTCCTTGAAGTCGGGTCGGGGAATTGGCGCCTCGGTGGGTTTCGGTGACACCAGCCGGGTGGACTGGGTCTTCCGCGTGCCTTCGCGGGCCAGGGCGTTGGCCAGTTGCTCGCGTGACTCGGATTCTCCGGCCGTGGCGTCCGGATCCGACGGGGCGATTTCCTTCGCGTCGCTGAACTTCTCGAAGGCATTGCGCAGCTTTTCGATCTTCTGCGTCGGCGAGTTCACCGGCTCCTTGGCCGCCTCCATGTTGCGACGGGCGTCGGCCAGCAGCAGGTCCAGCAACTGGCGCCGGACGAACTCGAAGTTGCGCCGCGCCTGCGGATCCTCGCCGGCCTTGAGCGAGTCGGCGAAATGATGCAGCGACTCCTTCCAGCGCGTGACCGTCTCATCGAGGTTGGCGCTGCGGGCCGCGGCGCCCATGCGGAATTCCGCGTTGCCCTTCTGAAACTTCACGCGCGACGCGATCGACGCTCCGCCCACCTGTTCCGCCCGGTCGAGCGCAATGAGTGCGTCGTCGAATTTTCCCGCGGCGTATGCCGAAACGCCGAGATCGTAAAGGAGACGCCCGTTGTCCGGATCCTTCTCCAGCAGCGTGGTCAGGCGGTCCACCGCCTCCTGCGCCTTACCCTGATTCACCAATTGTTGGAGCGGAGCCATGTCGGGCGGCGCGGAAAAAACCGATCCTTGAGCCGTCGAAAGCAGGGCGGACAGGGCCAGGGTAACGACCACAGCGGTGGCGACGGGGCACCCGAATGGAAACGGTGGACGGTTCATCGGGTGAGCTCCTTTCGATCGCGAATCGGCGTTGCCGGACGATTGAGGCTGCCGGAAATGGCCCGTCCGAAGACCTGAAATCCCAGGCAGATCGCAGCGAGCCCCAGCGGTACTCCGTACCATTCGGCGTAGTTCTTCATGTCGTCGTGCGCGGCCGCCTCGGCCATCGGCGCGAGGACCTCGCTTCGCAGTCGTTCCAGGGCGGTTCCGCCCTCATCGAGCCGGTAATACTTGCCGCCGGTGACGGCCGCAAGGCG
Organism: Verrucomicrobiota bacterium; assembly: GCA_025354845.1. Lineage (GTDB taxonomy): Bacteria > Verrucomicrobiota > Verrucomicrobiia > Limisphaerales > UBA9464 > CAIVQB01. Next base: position 7,463 of record JANXMD010000280.1, read on the forward strand.
TTGGAGATTGCTCTCGTTCAGGCGCGACGTGACCTCCTGACCGAAGGTGTTTTTGGCAACGCCGCCGTAATAGCGGTTCAACGGCACGCGAGCGCCACCGGGTGTCCCAACGCCAACGGTGCAGACCATCAGCTTCTGGGTGCGGGTGAGGCGACGCGCCATTTCCACCGGGTTGCCCGCCAGGTCCTCGCCGTCGGACACCACGATCACCAGACGCGGCGAAACCCGGTTGCTGATGAAATACCGGCCGGCCCGATCCAATGCCGCCGCGAGCGAGCTGCCGGGATCCTCGAGAACGTTGGGATCAATGTACCGTAGTGTGGTGCGCAGGGCGGTGGTGTCGAAGGTGAGCGGCGCATTCAGGTAGGCCACGCCGCTGAAGGTGATGAGCCCGATGCGATCGGCCCGTGTGCGCTCCAGGAATTGGTCGAGCGCATTGGTGGCGGCGGCCCAACGGCTGGGTCGGACATCGCTCGCCAGCATGGAGCGCGAGGCGTCGAGGGCGATGAGGTAGGGCACACCCTGCAATTCGCTGGCGGTGTCGCGCCGGTACCGCATCGGGCGGGCCAGCGCGAGCAGAAGAAGCGTCGGGATCAGCATCGCGGTAACGGTCTGGATCCGCTCGGAAATGCGTGATCCCGGAGCGATGGCCCACGGCCGTTCGGTACCACCGGCAAAGACAGTCAAATGACGCGCCCGCGCCCGCGCCGAAAACCACAACGCCAGGGCCATCAACGGGACCGACGCCGCCATCGCCCACAGGAATGCCGGAACGCCGAACCTCATGGCATGCGCCTCCTCAACAGCTGCAGTGCGGTGAATTCAAGCATCCAGACGCCCAGCGCCGCCGCGACGGTTTCCGGGAACAGCTCCCGCCAGGTGACATGACGCTTCTGAATGAGCTCGCGCTTCTCCATCTGGTCGATCAGTTGGTAGATTCCCTGGAGGGCGTGCGCGTCATTGGCCTGAAAAAACTGGCCCCCAGTCATGCGCGCCACCTTGTTCAATTCGTGGTTCGCTGCGGCCGACGGCGTGACCATCTCGGGGCCAATGAGGATGGTGTACACCTTGATCCGTTCGCGAACCGCCACCGGCGCGATTTCGGCCGGGCGCGGACCCGCGGAGTTCTCGCCGTCGGTAATCAGGATGATGACCCGGCTCCGATCGCTGCTCTTTTTGAGAAAGGTGGTGCTGGCCGAAATGGCCCACCCGATGCCAGTGCCGGTCGCCAGCTCCGCCTCGCGCATCGCGCCAATCGCCCAGGCGTGATCGAGAGTCAACGGACTCACCAACCACGGCGTGCGGGCGAAGCAGACGATGCCAATGCGATCATTCGGACGCCCCTTCACGAAGTCAGTAGTCACATGCACCAGCGCCTCCTTGCGGCTGACGCGATGTCCGTTGAGCCGGAAGTCGGTTTCAGCCATTGAGCGCGAGTAATCGAGCGCGAGCATGATGTCGATGCCTTTGCTCGGATCGGGGATATCGCCATTGGGAATCCTGGGTCGCGCGAGTGCCGCGATGGCGAACGCCAGAGGAATGAGGCCTGCCGCAAAACGCACGCGGCCGGCACGACGCCGCGGCCGACGTCCCAAGCCTTCCAGCCCTCGGAGCGTGGGCACGGGAACCGTAGGAATCGGACCGGGTCGACCGAGTCGCCAGGCGAGCCAGGGAAGGACCAGCCAGAGCAACAGCACCCACGGGTGCTCAAACTCAAAGCCGCCCGGCAGGGAAATCGCGGCCATCACGAGACCCCTCCCGCCGTCGATTGACCGCTGCGAATGAAGGACTCCGCCGCATCCAGCAGGCCGTCCCCCTCGGACTCGCTGGCCTGCGCGCGCGCGAATTTCACACGATCGCAGAATCCCAGAAAGTCCCCCAGCCGAGAGCGGGACTCTTCCGGAAGCGAGCGGCTCGCCACGGCCGCTTCCAGAAATTCACGGGTGGTCTGGAAGCGGATCTGCAGCCGGTAGCGCCATTCCACGTAGTCGCGGAGCAGTTCCGATGAAGCGATGGCAAGCGCGTAGGCATTGAATGAGGCGCGGTCGGCGCGCAATTTCGCGAGGCGCGCGAGGAATTCGGCGTGACGATCCGGAACCGGCGGCGCGAGCGGCGTTCCATTGC
>JANXMD010000281.1 GCA_025354845.1 Verrucomicrobiota bacterium
AACTCCAGCAGCGGAAGTCGCAAACGATCTCCGACGTGCTAGGCGAAGAGGGCTTCGCCAGCAACTTGTCGAAGGACGATCTCGAGTACCTCTTCAGCGAGGACTGATCGTCGGATTGGTCTTTAGGCCGGCTTGGATGCTTCGGGCAGCCTCACCACAATGCGCGGTGGGGCTGCCTGCGTCCGAATCACCTGGGTGGCGTCCAGGGCTTCGCTCTCGATTGCCCACAGCTGCGCGCTGGCCCCATAGCCCTCTGAAGTGCCGGGGAATTCCTTCACGAGACGTTCCAACACCTTGCAGGCGCCGGCGCGGTCGCCGAGGCGCTTGAGTCGCCAGCCGGCCACCAACGCGAGGGCGGCAGGAACCCGATCCCGGGGAACCAGATTCCGCGACAGCACTTCTTCAATCTCACGAACTGCGGTTCCGGTTTCCCCCAGCTCATCTCCCAAAAGCTTCCAACGTTGCTCGCGCAGGGACCAGTCATCGGGCGCCGCCTCCATCCGCGTCAAGAGACGGGTCAGGCGACGACGCGTGGCGGCGCGGACCTCGGTCGGCGAGACAGGCGCGCCGGTGGAGGGCGAAGTCGGTTCCTGGGTGCCGATCGAGGGCGCTGGGCCGTCACTCAAGCTCGGGAGGCGCAGGCGTTTGACGGCGCGTTGTTCCTGAAGTTCTTCACGATCGAGCGGTAGCAGGGCGATCCGTTGCTCGGCGGTGCGCGCGAACGGCGTGCCCGGGGCGCGACGCACCACTTCTTCGAGGGCGGCCTTCGCCGCCTTGGGATCGTTGCCGTGGGCGAGCTGCCAGTCGGCCAGTCGGTTGAATCCGCGGGAAATCTGGAACGGCGTGATCGTCGATTGGGAGCAGACGTCGAATACCGTGTCGGCGGCGTTTCCGAGTTCACCGAACCGTTCGGCATAGAGCTGGGCGAGCAGCATCCAACCTTCATAATCGTCCTCGCATTGCTCGAGCTGCTGGATGATTTCCTGCTCGGCTTCGCGGTAGTTGCCGAACTTCATGCGGGCGACCGCGCGACCGTACGCCGGGACATGCCGCCGGGGTTCACGGGTGAGAAACTGGACGCCGAACCACAGCACGATCGTCGTGGACAAGCCCCATCCGGCCGGCCCGAGCCACCAGGCGACGAATCCGGCGAGCGGCAAGACCACGATGCCAAACAGCATCCGCCAGAACTTGGGGTCCTCGGCGTATTCCGCGCGGGAAAAATGTTCAAGGAGGCGAATCTGCGTAAAGGCCATCCAGTGGGTGGTGACGGCGAAGACCACCAGCGCCGCGCTGTGGGCCACGAGGTCACCGAGTTGATTGCGGGGAATCGGGCCGAGGGGGACCCCGGGGAGCAGGGGGATCACGCCATCGAGCCATCCGGCGAAGACGGCGAGATTCCAAGCGGTCCAGAGAAACAGCGGCGTGACCCAGCCGCGAATAACCCAGCCGGCGAACTCTTGCGCCACCGCCGGATTCTCGAACCCGCGGAGGCGGATCCAGTCGCGAGACGCCAGGACCATGAGGAGCACGCTAAATCCGACCATGGAGGTCAGCTCGGCGTATCCTGCGAACATGGGGCGATCAGACCCCAACTCCGGGGCAACTCAAGCCGGATGTTTTGCTCAGAGAGGGCAGGGAAGTGTCGTCCGGTGTCACTTGGGACTGGCGTCAAGCGGGCCATTGGAGGTACCAAAATGCCCATGAAGCTCACCCTCAGGATCGTTGCCGCAGCGCTCGTGCTCGGGATGTTTGGGGATCGCGCCTTGGCCCAGCTAAGTCCGGCCGGGGGAGGCAATGCCGGTGCGGCGGGGACACCACGGGGGATTCGAGCCGTAACGCGACGGACCCTCATGTCCGGATATGGGACCGATGCGTCGGCCTTCATGACCGCTGGCGGATTGACCGGCTTTGCCACGGTTCCCAACGGATCGGTCGCGCCGCAGTCTGGTTCGGTTCCGGTCGTCGCACCTTCGACCGCGTCCATAGCGCCCGTGCCGATCCGGCCGGAGATTCGGAGAAGCCTCGAACAGCTCGCTCGCCGTGGCGATCCGGTCGCCGCAGCGGCTCTGGCAGAACTGGCGCGACCAGCCTCTGCCAGCTTGCCCTGAGCGACGTCCGCCCTGAAATGGCCTCCGAACCGGCGTGAATGCACGGGGATCCGGTTGCGACCGGCCCATTTGCGGAGGCCAATGGACGAAACTTCACCCTTCCCACGCGGCCGCATGGCCTTATCTTCCGCGGACTTTAGAATTTCGAACCGAGATGGACGCCGCACACATCCGCAATTTCAGCATCATCGCCCACATCGACCACGGGAAGACCACCCTGTCGGACCGACTGCTTCACCGAACTGGCACCGTCGCCACCCGGGACATGGAGGACCAGTTGCTGGACGCCATGGATCTCGAGCGCGAGCGCGGGATCACCATCAAGGCCCATCCGGTCACGATGTACTACAAGGCGAAGGACGGGGAAACGTACGAACTGAATCTCATCGACACTCCGGGGCACGTTGATTTCGCCTACGAGGTGTCGCGCTCGCTCGCCGCGTGCGAGGGCGCGCTGTTGATCGTCGATGCCGCCCAGGGCGTGGAAGCCCAGACCGTCGCCAACGTGCACCTGGCGATGAAGCAGGAGCTGACCATCATCCCGGTCATCAACAAGATCGACCTCCCCCACGCCAACGTGGCGCAGGCGCGTCAGCAGTTGGAGGAAATCCTGGCGATCCCCGGCGATGACGCCATACCGGCCAGTGCCAAGGAAGGGATCGGCATCGATGAGATTCTGGAGGCAATCGTGGCGCGCGTTCCGCCACCAAAGCCGACCGGCGCACGTTCGCTTCAGGCCCTGGTTTTCGACTGCCAATATGACACCTACAAGGGCGTGGTCCTTCTGGTCCGCGTGTTCAATGGCGAGCTCAAGTCTGGCATGTTGGTGAAGCTGCCGTACTCCGAGAAGGTCGTGGAAGTGAAGGAGGTCGGCTCCTTCAACCCGAAGCCCTACGTCCGCGGAAAGCTTGAGTGCGGAGAAACCGGCTACATCACCGCCAACATCAAGACC
>JANXMD010000292.1 GCA_025354845.1 Verrucomicrobiota bacterium
TGCCGCTCTGGCTGGGAACGGGATGCGAAAGAATGCGGCGTTTGGTCCCGCACGAGGTCCGCGAGTCGAGAGCGCGAGAGGACCCGCGCACTCCAGGACGCTATCGCGCTCATCCACAACCGGATGGAAACCTCCCCAAGCGATGGACTCCGAACGGTCCTGGAGTGCGGCAGTCCTCTGCCGCTCTGGCTGGGAACGGGATGCGAAAGAATGCGGCATTTGGTCCCGCAACGGGGTCCGCGAGTCGAGAGCGCGAGAGGACTCGCGCACTCCAGGACGCTGTCGCGCTCATCCACGATCGGATGCAAGCGCCGACACGAAGCCAGTTGCCGGACTCGACAGCCGGTCGATTCCATCGAAGTCTTACGGGAGACAGGATTCCACTTATGACTCCCACCAACGCCCCGTTCCTGGGCCTCCGAACTGTGATCGTTCCCGCGGCCGATCTCGCGGCGGTCAAGGCGTGGTACACCGCGGTACTCGGAATCGAGCCGTATTTCGATCAGCCGTTCTACGTGGGGTTCAACGTGGGTGGGTTCGAGCTGGGGCTCGATCCCAATGGACCTGCGGTCAGCCCATCCCGCGCGGCATCCGGACCCGTGGCCTACTGGGGCGTGTCCGATGCGACCGCCGCGTTGGCCCGCTTGCTGTCGCTCGGCGCGCTGGAACTGTCCGGAGTCCAAGACGTGGGGGATGGCATCCGGGTGGCGCAGGTCGCTGATCCGTTCGGCAATCCATTCGGAATCATTGAGAATCCCCATTTCAAGCTGCCCGCCATTCCGGCGTGATGCCGACACACATAAACCGCAAAGGCGCGGAGACGCAGCGAAACTGAGCGACCTTGGACCTTGGACTTTGGACCTTGGACCTTGGACCTTGGACTTTGGACCTGCCGACGCCCGGCGCTTAAACGGCTGCGGCAAACCGCACCGGTGCGGCGACCAGCTCGCGCAGGAGATCGGATTTCTTGTCCGCGGCCAAGCATTCGGTACCCACCTCGTCAGTGCTGTGGACCTGGATCGTAAACTCCTCCCCGATTCGCTGCAGGGACACCCGGTCAACCCGTTGGATGTGGCGGCGGTCGAGCGCATCGGCTACCCGCAGCAGCGCCGACATTCGGCGCACGCGTTGCTGATCCGGTGAGGGAAGTTGCCTGAACGATTCGTGTTCGTCGGAGGGAAGGGACTTTCGATGGTAGCGCGCGGTCAGCGCCACGCGGGCCACGGCCTCCGGGGCCAGGGTGGACCAGGAAAATTCGCGGATGAGGCGAGCCGACTCCTTGTGATGTCGCCTGCCGTCGGCTTCCACTACGGACCAGCCGATGTCGTGCAGCAGGGCGGCGAGTTCGAGCTCGTGCCGCTCCGAATCTTCGAGCGGCGGCGTCAGCAGATCCAGGCTGGCGAGCTGCCCGGCAAGCGTGGCGACGTGCAGGACATGGGGTGGCTCGGTTTCATGGCGGTCCAAGAGCACTCGAAGCTCAGGATGGCGCGCCAGACTTTCCATGCCGGTTGCTGCTTGAGGTTCGAGAATCCGGTTGAGAGCCGCGGCCTACTTGGCGCCCTCGTGCACGACCACCCCCGAGATCACCGTGCCGATGCAGTGGCTGGAGTATTCAAAGGGGTCGCCGTCGAAGAGCGCGAGGTCGCCGTCTTTGCCGGGCTCCAGTGAGCCGATGCGGCCTTCGAGGCCGAGAATCTTTGCCGCATTGAGCGTGATGGATGCCAGGGCCTGATCGAAGGGAAGACCGTGTCCCGCAGCGATGGCAGCCTCAAACAACACCACGCGGCTCTTGGGGACGTAGCTCTCGAATCCACTCTGGAGCGCGAATAGGATGCCGGCTTTTTGCAACGCGGCGGCGGTGCCCATGCTCGCGTTCTGCAGCGCGTCCTCGGCCCGGGCCATGGAGGGGTGTAGAATCACCGGAAAGCCGCTCTTGTGAATCGGATCCAACACCTGTTCGGCATCTGCCGCGCCGTCCAAAATCAGACGCAGGTGGAACTCCTCTGCGAGACGCAAGGCGGCGAGAATGTCCTGATGACGTTGCACGGTGATGAGCAGTGCTTCCTTGCCGTCGAGGGCCCGGGAGAGCGCTTCGAGGTGCAGGTCTCGTGCGGGGCGTTTCTCCACGTCGGCGACCCCGAGTTTGCGCCGGTACTCTTGGGCCTTGGTGAACTCGGACCGGAGCATGGCGATGGATTTGGCGATGGAGGACGGAGCCTTGTCCTTCGACCCACTCAAGGCCTCGGGGCCGATGTTTCCAATGATCGCCGCATCGACCATCAGAGTGGCGGAGTCGAGATTCTGTGGAGCGGTCTTGATCACCAGAGATTGTCCCGAGATCAGTGCCCCCGGCCCCGGCCCGGTGTGCAGCGTGGTGGTGCCCAGGCTCCGCATCCAGTCCACGAGCGGATCCAGCGAGTTGTAGCTGTCCACGGCCCGGAGTTCCGGCTGGATGGGGCCGCTCTTGTCCAACTGATCCTGGTCCTGTTTCTGATTGAGCATGCCCGAGACACCCACGGTCGAGTGGGCATCGATCAGTCCAGGAGTGACGACCTTCGCCCGAATTACGCGGAATCCATCAGGGATCGGTGTGCTCGCTGCCGGGCCAACGGCAGCGATTTTGCCGTCGCGGATGACCACCACGCCGTCCCGAATCGGGGCGCCCGCGGCAGTATGGATGGTCTCTCCCCGCACCGCGATTTGCGCCTGGGCGTCGCCAAGTGTGGGCGCCAGAAGTGCGAGTCCAGCAACCGACGATCGGAGGGAAACGTGGAACAGGACGAAGGCGTTTCTGAGGTTCATTGGTCCCCTCCGTGATTGCCGAAGCAGCAGAGCGTGGAGAGACGGGGATTCCCGGCGCCAAAGCCGCCGTTGGCGATGACCGCATCTTTCGGATCCGTGAGATCGAACACCTTCAAGCCTTCGATCCAGGTTTGCTCAATGCGCGAGTACACGCTCAACGGGTCGCCGGAGAGGAGGACGAAATCGGCATCTTTGCCCACTTCGAGCGAGCCGATCCGGGTCTCAAGGTCCAGCATCTTGGCGCCGGCAAGGGTGACGGCACGCAGAGCCCCGTCGCGGCTCATGCCCGCGCGCACGGCCAGGGCCGCGGAGCGCAACAGCAGTCGGGAATCAGTCACCGGATCGTCGGTGTGAAACCCAACCAGCACTCCGGCCTTTTCCAGCACGCCACCGGTTTTCCAATCCATGTCGCGTGCCTCCAGTTTGCCGCCCGGACTGTCGATCACGATGACCGAGCAGGGGACCCCGGCCGCGGCGATTTCGGCGGCGACCTTGTACCCCTCGCTGACGTGCTGGAGAACGAGGCGAAACCCAAACTCCTGTTTGAGGCGGAGGACGGTCATGATGTCGTCATGGCGATGCGTGTGGTGGTGCACCACGCGTTCCCCGGCGAGGACCTCCACCAGGGTTTCTAGACCCAGATCGCGTGCGGGTAGTTTCTCGGGATCGCCCTTTGCGCGAGTGATCTTGTCCCGATAGGCCTGTGCGGCGAGGAATCGCTCCCGCACCAGCGCGGCCGCCTTGGCGCGCGATCCGGGAAACGGAGGATCGCCCTGCGGATTGGTGCCGTTGGCCATCTTCAATCCGCCCGCAACCCGACCCGAGGGAGTGCGAAGGGTCAGGTCGTCGATTCCGCGGCCCTGGCGGAGCTTCAAGTAAACCGTCTGACCGCCCATCAGCGTGCCGGATCCGGGCATGATGTTGACGGTGGTGATCCCGCCGGCGCGGGCGCGCTGGAGGCTGGGGTCGCGGACGTCCACGGCGTCCACGGCCCGCATGTCGGGATTCAGCGGACCGGACCGCTCATTGACCGCGCCACCGGTGAGTCCGATGTGCGAATGAGTGTCAATCAATCCGGGAATCACGACTTTTCCAGTAACATTCCGCTGTTCGGCGTCGGCTGGAATGGGGACCGAGGCCCGCGGTCCGACGGCAAGGATCTTTCCGCCCTGGACCAGTAGCACGCCGTCGTCAATGGGGCTGCCCTGGATTGGCAGAATGCGGGCGCCGATGAGGGCGATGGCCTTCTCCTGGGCGCGAGCGTGTCCAGCGACCAGGCAGGCGAGGACGGCGAGGGAAAGGGAGAGGAAGCGGGCGCCGGAGGTCAGCGTCATGGCGCATTGACGCCCACGTCTGCCGCCGGTGCAAGCGGTTTGAGTGATTCTGGGTGGGATCGAGTGCTCCGGGTGTCCTGGCGAGGAACCCCAATCAATCCGGCCCGCCAGTCCCGTCCATGAGCGCGGCGAATCGGAGTCCGCGAAGGCTTACACCCAGGCTCGGAAGGTCGAACAGATTCACGATCGCTTCGTAGATCGCCGCCCCGATCAAGATCACGTCTGCCCGTTCGGACGGCAGGCCCGGCAGGAGGCGTCGCTGGGTCAGAGGCAGGGACCAGAGCCGCTCGACTAGTGTAGACAGCTGTTCTGGACGAAATTCCGTCGCCTCGATTTTGGCCCGGTCAAAGTCGCGGCATCCCAGATGAATGAGCGCGAGCAGGGCGGTGCTTCCGCCCACACCAACCGTTCGATGGGGCAGTCCGCGAACGGTCAGGAGAGTGCCGAGCGACTGGTTGAGTTCGCGTCGTAGGAATTCCCGCAAGGCATCTCGACAACGTTTTAGGTCCGCAGGTGTGGGGTTGTCTCCGGGTTGCAATCTTTCCAACCAGCGGACGCTTCCCAAGGCAAGACTGGTGCGGAATTCGGGATGGCCGTTGGCGCCAAGAATGAATTCGGTGCTCCCGCCTCCAACGTCGAGAACGAGAATTCGATCGGCGGCCCAACCCGAGGTGGAGGCCACGCCGGCAAAAGCCCAGTCGGCTTCGGTTTCCCCGGAAATCACCTCCGTTTCGACGCCCGTGGTTCGTTGCAGGGCGGCGAGGAGGTCAAGGCGGTTGATGGCATCGCGGGCGGCCGAGGTCGCGATGACGCGGAGGGTCTCCGCGCCCATCGTTCGAGCGATTTCCGCGAATCGGGATGCAGCCTGCGCCGTGGCCTCAATGGCCTCGGGCTGCAGGGTCTGGGTCTCGTAGAAGCCGCGTCCGAGTCGCGTTTGTTCGCTGGATTCCCACACCGGCACGACCCCGCGTCCGTCGGTGTCCGCCACCAGCAGCTTCACCGAATTGGTCCCGACATCCAGGATCGCGCGTCGCCTCATGCAAAACCCCGATGGGATCGGGAAATCGGTCGACGGGGAAGCCTCGAACGCGCCGGGGTGGTTGCGGGGTCAGGGTTGGATTGCCCGGAGGAACAACGCCTGGCCTCCCGGGACCAGCGGCAGGGTGTAGTCGAATGACCCGGTATGAGAAACCAGCGGCACCCAGTCGATGGCGTTGGTGGACGATTGCAGCGTGAAGGGCTGGGTGCTGGCGGCATCAAGGTGCACCTGCAGGCTCTCGCCGGAGAGTTTGGGCAACGACAGGAAAAACACGGCCGGTGCGGGATCCGCGGCCCCTGCGGATCCGCCCGAGGTGGCACTGGCACGCCAATGTGCCGGATCCGCGGGATCCTCCGGGCCTCCCTCGCGCGGCACCAGCGAATAGCCCCCGGCGTCGCCCGCACTGGGCCAGGGGGGCAGGGGTGAATAGGTGAACGAAGCGATCACTGCGGCTCCGGATCCTGCTTTAAGCGTCACCGTTTCGCCGGCGTTGTCCAGGGAGCCCGTGAACGGACCGAAAATCGCGGTGTTTGCCGGGACGTGATAGAAGGCCCGAAACTCGGCGACGTCGGAACTCTTCACGACCAGCGCAAATCCAAGGGGCGGCACGGTTGCTCCGGCGGGAAACTCGAATCCAATTCCGGCGGTGAATTTGGCGCCGCTGAGATCCAGGGCGGTGGTCGGACTGCTGTTGAACAGTTCGATGTATTCCGATCCGGAATCAAGCGGATGGTACATGAGCTCGGTGAGCTTGAGGAAGGTCACCAGATTGGCTGCGGCATCCGGTTCGCCGGCGGTGAACTCCACCGGGGCTGACCAGTTGCTGGCCCGTCCCACGACGTCGGTAAAACGCACCCGGGCCCGGTACAGGCGGCCAGGACGAAGCGTATTGGCGGGGATCGTCAACTGGGTGCCCGGTGTCGTCAGTTCCGGAGTCTCCCAGGTCGGCTCGATCTCGAACTTCATCGGTTCGTCGGGCCGGAACGACGGGTGATCCGGACGACTGATCTCGGCGACGCGCCATTTTGTCGAGGCCCGGTTGGTGGAGCCCACGTAGGCGCCGACTGAGAGGGCGATTTGATTTGCCGGGTATCCGGCGGGGCCCATGTAGGTCAGGCGCGGTGTCTCCGGAGTGCCGGGTTCGGTCGAGATGTTGTCGAGCAGTCCCGTCCGGTGATTGATGTACTTCTTCATCCCTTGCACCGCCCCCGAAAACGAGTGGCTCACGCCGGGTTCCTGCGGGAATTGGTAGAACCTGCCCCAGCCGGCTTTCGATGGCAGGGTGATGGCGGTGTTGGTCATGATCGGGTTGTAATCCCACTGGCAGCGATCGGCATCGACGATGGAAGCTCCGTTGGTGCCGCGAATCAGTCGTGCCTGTTCGTCGATGACCAAACCGCCCTGATCTGGATTGAACAAAAGATCACGAAGCTCGCGGACCCGGTTGCGAAATTCCCTGGAGAGGGAGGGATACTTCGGGGACTGCAGGCTAAAATTTGCCAACACCCGGGACTTGAAAGGCTCGTCCCCGCCGTTGAATCCGGAGCGGTACATGTTGTCCGCCCAGGAGAGGTCGAGATCCCACGGCTGCACGACCCATCGGTTGTCCACCGGATTGCGGTAGTAGAAGTAGTTTTTCCCGTCCGCGATGTCGTAGTGGTGCATGCCTTGCACCACGGTCTGGTAGCCATAGTACGAGGGAAGATTGAGATTGGTCCGCCACCACGATTCCGGCGGAGCGTTGGTGCTGTTGTAGGTTTGGAGAAACAGGTTGAGGTCTGACTTATCCAGCGGCCCCGCTTTGCCGGAGTGGTTGAGTGCTCCGGAGCCGGATTCCATGTCGTAGAGGTTGCCGTCGGGAAGGCCGCGTTCCTTGAGGAACTGGCCGTCCTGCTCCTCCACCGCGAGGTACAAACCCCAGAAATCGCCATCAAACTGCGAACTCGCGGGCGCCTCCTCGACGTCGTCAATCACCCTCAATTGGATGTGGACCGCGTGGTTGGCGTCCACCCCGGCAAGCTGGAACAGCCGGTAGCCCACGCTCTCGAACAAGCCCTGTTCACCGCGATGGTCGTAGTCGCCCTGCTGGATGTCGGGACGGAAGCTGAGCTTGTCCCAGGTGGCTGAGAAGGAGCGGCCGAAGTTGTCGTGCATCTTCAGGTCGTGGCCGGGATTGAAGTCCAGCTTCCACGCATTCTTGCCCATGGAGTAGCGCCAGACTCCGCCGCGGGATCGGTAGCGGATGTGATCATACACCTCGCCATCGAAGACGAGCGCCCCCTTCCACAGGTAGTTGTCACCGGTGTATTGATTGTTGGGTTTTCCCGGTGCCCATCCGGTGGAGGCGAGCACCGAGGGGTTCTTGGAGATGAGGTGGAACGCCGGCAGACGGTTCATTTCCTCCGCACTGACGGTGAAGGGAGCGCCGTTCGATCCCGTCGCGCCGGGGTGGATGGCCCCGCGCCATTCCGGAGTGGTTCCGTAGCAGAACACGGCGAAATTCGGCACCGAGTCTTCGGCATTGGGCGCCCGGGTCTCCGCGCCAACGGTGTCGCGAGCCACGAACCGGTAGCGAATCAGGTTGCGGTGATGCGAGAGGTCGGCGGGCAAGGTCACCTGGAACACATTGGTGTCCTCGGCCGTGCGGGTCATCGGCAGTGGCGTCCAGCGCGTGGTGTATTCGGCGTCGGTGAGCTCGACGTATTTTCCTGGCTCCACGAGCTGGTACTCTGCGGTGACCGAAGCCACGCCGTCTGGATCGGTGGCGCGGACACTCAGGGTGACCGCCGTCCCGGGTTTCGGTTGCTTTGGAGTGGCCTGGGCCTGCCGGAGCGACGGGGGTGGATTGGAGGTGAAGGCGCCATTGATCCGTCCGGGGGAGGGGCCCGAGTTGGCTCCGGGCGCGGCGGCGATCACCACGGCGTCGAAAAAGGCGTCGGAGCTGTTGCTCAGATCCACGTTGACGAGCTGCACCGCGAGGACGTTGTCGCCGTTGCGCAGCGCGCCCGCAGGAAGCGGTATGACGAACGGCGCATAGCTCCCGTCTTCGCGGGCCCCGTTGAGGGACGTAGCGTCGAACGGAACTTCGGCCTCGGGCAGGTTCACCGAAAGCAGCGGCTGACCGTTGAGCCAGAGTTTGAATCCGTCATCAAACAGCGCGCTGAGATGCAGTTCGGAAAACTGCGCCGCGTTCGAGACGGTGACGTGCTTGCGAAGGAACACCTGGCGGTAGTTGTTTCGCATGTCATCCAGTCGGGTCGTGATCGAAACCGACGGATCGTACCCGATGGGCAAGGCTCCAGTGCTCCAGCTTGAGTCATCGAATCCCGGAGTGCGCCAGGCGGTGGTGGGCGTGGAGGCCTCGGAAGTGCCCTTGCGGTACCGCCAATCCTCACCCGCCTGGACCAGGGTTTTATCGGGGGCCGCGGCGGTCGTTGACCCCGAGGGACGCCAGTTGCCACCGAGCGACCTGTCGGCGGCGGGATTCACCAGTTCGATCGATTGATCGACGCTGCTCCCGACGATCGGCCACGGAAATCCGTTTTGGTAGTCCACCTTGTCGATCGTGTTGCCCGCCGCATCGCGCAAGGTGACGGTATCGGCGGTGCCTCCGAGACCGCCGGTCCAGGGTCCGAGCGCGGACGCCACGCCGTACGCGGTTGCCAATGCGGCCGGGTTTTCGGCAAGGACCCGATAGCCTCCCGCCGGAATCGTGGAGCCGGTGGGAAAGAGGAAGCGGATGCCGCCGGTCACCTGCCAGCCCGAGAGGTCCACGGCGTTGGTGCCGGAATTGAACAGTTCGATGAACTCCAACGGCTTCTGGCGCGGCACGGGGGAGTGATGGATCTCGTTGATGACGACCGACCCCTGGGTGATCAGGAGCGCGGAAAGCAGGGACCAAATGCCGCCGAGGCAGGCGAGACGGACGGGAAGTCTCATGGGTGTTGCAAGCATGCGGATGGATGCGGAACGAGCAAGAACGAGTCCGAAATCCTGGGTAGAGGAAAAAACCTTCGTGGCGGGACACCCCGGCCTCCGCTAGGGTTGCCGGCCATGAATTGGCATGTCTGGATTTGGAGCTATCTCGTGCTGCTGTTGGTCGGAGGCCTGATTGGCTTCCTCAAGGCGGGCAGCAAGGCGTCGCTCATCGCGTCGGTGGCGTTTGCCATTCCCCTCGTCCTCACGGTGGTCCTGGGCGGCAGTGTCGCGATGGGGCTTGGTTTCCTGGCGGCGCACTTCGTTTACTTCGCGGTCCGGTATGTCCGGACCAAGAAGTTCATGCCCGGCGGCCTATTGGCCATCGCCTCGGCTGCTGCCGCGGCCGCGGTGGTGCTGACGACCCGGCATTGAGTTCCTGAAGGTCTGCCCAGGACCGGAGTCTCGTGGCGTCCTCCAGGGGCGGCCGGAGGCAACCGCATTCCCTTTTTTCATGCCCACACGCGATCTCCCGGTCTGGCAGCTTCACGACTCCATTTTGTCGTCGCTGTCGGCCGGCAATCAGTTGGTGTTGGTGGCCGCCACCGGATCGGGCAAAACGACCCAGGTGCCGCAGATGCTGCTCGACGCCGGCCTCGCGGGGCGGAAGCGCATCGTGATCCTCCAGCCGCGTCGGGTGGCCGCGCGGACGGTGGCCACACGCGTCGCCTGGGAACGCAATTGCCAGCCCGGCGGTGAGGTGGGGTACCAGGTGCGATTCGACGACCGGTTGTCGGACGCCTCCCGGTTGTGCTTCGT